>CAISOG010000118.1 GCA_903887035.1 uncultured Holosporaceae bacterium
ATTAAAAAAAGAAATGAAAAGTCTTCGTGTAATTTTGTGTGATTCAAAAAAAATTGTGTATTCTAATCAAGACAATCATGAAAAAATTATAGATTTTCAAGTTACAAATCAAAGTATCGAATTTAACCAATTAGGCTTGTTTCAATTCTGGATAAGGGACGACTTTTGTTGCCCTGTACAATATAGAATTGTAAGTGATATAAATGAAAATGACTTTAAGCCGAATGGAAGGCCAGTTTTAGCCATTATCAAAACTTTGAATGGTCGTGATTTTATAAGAGTCCCACCGCCTGAGTTGCTTGTAGCCATAAGAGACGATGCTGGAGTAACGTTAGCTGAAAAATACCAACAATATCTGCAAAATCTGCAAAATCTGCAAAAAGAAATGGCGCGATTGTCGTTAGTGCAGCGTTAACGCCCCTAAAGCGCCAGTCCCATGTGCTTTCTGGCTTGCCAGGCGTATTGCAGGCCGGTATAGGCCGTTACCGCCGCGCTGATCCACAACAGCCATTGCCCGCCCGCCTGCGCCGATGGTATGGGCAGCAGCAGCAGGGTAAGGCACAGCAGTTGCAGGGTGGTTTTGACCTTCGCCAGATAGGTGACCGGCATTGGCAGTTGCCGCAGCGCCAAAAATTCGCGCAGGCCAGCCACCAACACTTCCCGCGTTAAAATCAGGCCAACGGGAATCAGGGCGATAGCGGGCAGCTGTTGCAAGGTTAACAGGGTCATCAGCACCACCAACACCAACACCTTATCGGCAATCGGATCCAGGCAGATGCCAAAGGCACTTTGTTGTTGCAACCGCCGCGCCAGATAACCATCCAGCCAATCGCTGGCCGCCGCCACCAGAAACAGGAACCATGCCAACCACCCGCTCCATCCCGCTGCAATCGCCAGCAGGCCAACGATCATCGGAATTAACGCCAACCGCAACACCGTAAAAAAATTCGCCCAGGGCAGGTTGGCGGACAGCAGGGGGCGCAAAAATGTAAGCAAGCGATCAATCATGATGCCAGCATGGGGATTTGCCAGCCCGCGGTCAAGCGTCAATCTTATAGTCCGTAAAACTTATAGCCCACGAAAAAGCCCGTGCGAAAAATCGTAATAAAATCTTCGTCATTTAAATATAGATTGAAAAAGGAAGAACGAAATTTTAAATGGGGGGGTCGATGCAACCAGAGCATAATGATCAAATGAAGGAAAAAACTGGCAATGTGATGGAATACGCCCTGGTGGCTATGCTGATTGCCGTATCGATTGTTGGCGGGTTAAAAACGCTGGGCACCGACGTCGATACGCTGTTTAAGGCGCCGCCAAATGGTGTTGTTGCACAGGTGCAGCGTTAAACACTCTTAGCCAGGCTGGGGTAATCGGTATAACCCTTTTTATCGCCACCATAAAAAGTCGCGCGGTCATAGGCGTTTAACGCCGCCCCCGCCCGTACCCGTTCCACCAAATCGGGATTGGCAATGAACAAGCGACCAAAGGCAATCGCATCAGCCTGCCCATCGGCAACGGCCAGCTTCGCGCTGTCGGCTGTGTAGCCGCCTGCCGAGATCAATGTCCCTGTGAAGGCCTGGCGGAACAATTGGGCGGTGTCGGGCGCATCCTCAATCACCTTATCCATGCTGCCTGCCGCGGAGGATCGCGGTTCAATCAGGTGAACATAGGCAACGCCGCGCACGCTAAGCTGTTGCAACACATAGGTAAACAGTGCGATGGGATCGCTGTCATGCATATCGTTAAAGGTGCCAAAGGGCGACAGGCGCACGCCAACACGCCCCGCCCCCCAAATTTCAATCGCGGCGTCAACAATTTCCAACAGTAGGCGGGCGCGGTTTTCGATGCTGCCCCCATAGCTATCGCCGCGCTGGTTGGAGCCATCCTGCAAAAATTGATCCAGCAGATAGCCGTTGGCGCCATGCACCTCAACCCCGTCAAAGCCTGCATCCTTAGCGTTTTGGGCGCCGTGGCGAAAATCTTCGACAATCCCTGGAATTTCATCCAGTTCCAGCGCGCGCGGCGTTTCAAAGGCCACCTGTTTCCAATCCGCGCTAAAGGTGCCGCCCGATGGCGTAATCGCTGAGGGCGCCACCGGCAGGCCACCGTCAGGCTGGTGAGAGGTGTGCGAAATCCGCCCAACATGCCACAGCTGCAAGAAAATGCGGCCGCCCGCCTGATGCACCGCATCGGTGACCAGGCGCCAGCCGGCGGTTTGCTCAGCCGTATGAATGCCGGGGGTGGCGGGATAGCCCTGCCCCTGCTGCGACACCTGGGTCGCTTCCGACACTATCAGCCCTGCGGTGGCACGCTGCGCGTAATAGGTGGCGTTCAAGCTGTGCGGAATGTTGCCAGGCTGCCGACTGCGCATACGGGTCAGCGGCGCCATCACCAGGCGGTTGGGCAGGGTCAAATCACCCAGTTTCAGGCTGTCAAAAAGGGTGGTCATGCGGGCAATCCTGTAAGAAAGGGGGGGGCAATCAGTGTTACATCAATACCACACAGCCTGGCCATCGTCATCAAAAATGCAAGAACGGTGGGGCAGGGGGCGGTGTGCCTTGAACGGATAGTTTGGTTGGCATCTATGGGCAACTGCTGTTAAGGTTGCTCGCAAAAGCTGTGTGGGGTATCCCCTTTTTCCCAAACCCTTGAAGAATTTCAACCATGACCGCACCCCGCATTGGCATTTATCCTGGCAGCTTTGATCCCGTAACCCTGGGGCATATGGACATTATCGCGCGCGCCAGTCGGCTGGTGGATCAGCTGATTGTGGCGGTGGCGGTCAATCAGGATAAGGGGCCGATGTTCTCCCTGACGGAGCGGGTAGCGTTGGTTGAGCAAGCGTTGCAGGCCGAAAAGCTGGCCAGCCCCGTCAAAGTCCTGGGTTTTGATCAGCTGTTGGTGAATTTTGCCCGCACGCATCACGCCAACGCCATTGTGCGCGGGCTACGGGCGGTATCGGACTTTGAGTATGAATTTCAGATGGCGGCAATGAATGCCCGCCTGGATTCACAGGTGGAAACCATTTTCCTGATGGCGGCCGACCGCTATCATTTTATCTCATCACGCTTTGTTAAGGAAATTGCCAAGCTGGGGGGTAAGATTGATGGTTTTGTGCCGCCCTGTGTCGCGGGCGCCCTGCATCAACGCTATGGCAAGGGTGATAAGCCGCCTGTAACGGGGGCAATCAATGGTTAACAAATGGTTAATGGCGGCTGTGGGCTTATTGTCAAAGCCGTGGTGGGGTGATACGATATAGAAAATAATCTTTGCCCGTCATGCGGCGTAGATTATCTGTTGCGTTTCGTTTTGTTCCCCAAAAGGCTGAGGATACCATTTTGTATTACGCTCGGTTGATTCCCTGTTTTGCCTTGTTGTTTGCGGTCACCCTGCTGAACACCGAACCCGCCTTTGCCCGTGGTCAACCGCGCGCTGAACAGGCCGCCAGCAATCCAAAGGGCGCCGCCATGATTGTGGATGCCTATAGTGGTCAAGTCATAGTGCAAGATCGGGTTGATGAGATGCGCCACCCCGCCAGCCTGACCAAGATGATGACCCTGTACCTGACCTTTGACGCCTTGCGGGCGGGACGGTTGGGGTTGCAACAAAGCCTACCTGTGTCGGCTCATGCGGCCAGCCGATCCCCGACCAATTTGGCGTTGCGGGCGGGGCAAACCATTAAGGTTGAGGATTGCATTTTGGGGCTGGTGACCCGATCCGCCAATGATGCCGCCAGTGTCTTGGCGGAGGCTTTGGGGGGAAATGAGGATCGTTTTGGCCAAATCATGACCGCAAAGGCGCGTCAATTGGGCATGAGTCGGACGCGCTATACCAACGCTTCGGGCTTGCCAGATGTTCAACAGGTGACGACCGCCCGCGATCAGGCGGTGTTGGGTTTGGCGTTGCAACGTGACTTTCCGCAATATTATCCCTATTTCAGCACGCGCAGCTTTACCTTTCGTGGCCGCACCTATCCGAATCACAATCGGCTGCTGGGCAGCTATGCCGGCATGGATGGGATGAAGACGGGCTATGTTAGAATGTCGGGCTTTAATGTCGTAACCTCGGCCAAGCGGGGCGGGGTTCGGCTGGTCGGCGTGGTGATGGGTGGGTCGAGTGCGGCCGCCCGCGATCGCCGCATGGCCAGCCTGATGGATCAGGGTTTTGCCGCGGCAACCATTGGCCAATCGGTGCCCCGTGTGGCGCAAGCCCCCCAGCCAGAGTCAACCGCTTACCAAACCGTGGCCGATCAATCGCCATTGGTGGCAACGGAATCGGTGCAGCAGGCCGCCTATCAAACAGTGCAGTCGGTGCAGGCTGAACCAGCAGTACAGCGGCAACCCGTGGTAATTTCTTCAGGCAATCGCCCTAAAGCCAACGCCAAAATGGTGCGGGTGGAAAAATCTGCTACTGCCGCATCGGCCACGGTGGCACGGGGTTCAAAACAAGCCAAGGTCACCAAAGCCAGCAAGGCATCGGATTCTTGGATTATCCAATTGGGTGCCTACAAAACCAAAACCACCGCCCAAAAAATCCTGCGGGAGGCCAGCCAGCATTTGCGGCAAGTGGTACCCAGCAACAAACGCCCAACCCTGGCCAAGATCAATCGCGATGGGGTCAAACTGTTTCAAGTGCGCCTGACCGGGTTGGATCGCAGTGACGCCGTCGATGCCTGTGGCGTGTTGAGTGAGCAGGACATTTCCTGCAAAGCGGTGCGCGGCAGCGAGGCTTAAACAGGGATTGCCGTTCCCCTGCGTTTTTATACAATGCTCTTGGTTCCATCTTTATAAGGAAGCAAGAGGACATGCAGTTCGTAATTATCGCCAGTGATGGAAAAGATTCTGAAGCTCCTCTCCGTCGCCAAAAGGCGAGGCCGGATCACATCCAAAACACTAATGACAACATGAAACACATGATTATGGGGGTGGCGACACTTGATGATCAGGGTGGTATGAATGGGTCTGTCATGGTCGTAGATTTTCCGTCCCGCGAAGACTTAGATGCTTGGCTTGGGTCTGAGCCGTATGCTGTCCAAGGTGTGTGGAAAGAAATTACTGTTGTGCCCTGTAGGGTTGGACCCTCCTTTATCAAGACTGCATAAGTGCCATCTTCCTAAGAATTTGGCTGTGCTAATACGCCGTGGCCAATTTGCTGCGGGCGGCGGTCATGGTGTCGGCTGACAGAGTTTGTGCGGTAGTGCCCCAGGCGATGGCTTCGCGCCCCAACACCAGGGTTTCGGGGAAATGCTCCTGCGCCAGATTCAGGTCGTGCAGGACGCAGATAACGGTTCGTTGCTCATCATGCCAGCCCCGCAACAGCTGCAACAAATCGATCGTGGTGTTGCTGTCCAACGCGTTAAAGGGTTCATCCAGCAGGATAAGTTTGGCCTGTTGCAGCAGCAGGCGTGCAAAAAGGGCGCGTTGAAACTGGCCGACCGACAGGTTGCTGATCGGCGCGTTGGCATGGTGGTCAATGCCCACCGCCGCCATCGCTTGCTGCGCGGCCTGTCGATCGCTTGGCCGCCAGCTTAAAAAGCCGCCACGGCGACGCCACAGCCCCATCATCACCATTTCTTGCACGCTAATCGGAAAGCTGCGATCAATCTCCGCCTGTTGCGGCAGATAGGCGATATCACGCTGGCCAAGCCCATCCAGCAGGATTTGCCCCGATTCAACCGGCAACAGGCCAGCAATCGCCTTAATCAGCGTGCTTTTGCCCGCGCCATTGGGGCCCACCACGGCGGTTAGCGACCCTGTAGCAAATTGACCGCTGACATGATGCACCGCCGGCTGGCGGCCATAGGCAATGGTGATGTCTTGCAGGGTGACCGCCATGATTTACTGCATCGCCCAAATAACGGCGCCCCATAGGCCGAGCAGCAGTAGGCCTAGCAACGCCAAACGCTGCCAAACCGCGATGGCCAATAAACTAAAGCCAGCCTGTGCCATGGAAATCCTCTCGCTTTTTTACAAAGTATGCTTTAGAATTCGCAAACGTAATAATACTATTAGACAAGAGCATAGACCATCACAATAGATCATAACCATGTTTGCGACCCCATGTTAACCGACAATTCCGTTTCAACCACTCCCGACGTTATCCCTGCCGCTGTTCCTGTTGCCCCTTTGGCAGAGGGAGAAGAGGGAGCGGCGGCGGGTCATGCCCCTATCGACCTGCTGACCGCTGGTTGGGCGGAGGTGCAGGCGCGCCTGGGCGGGATCGCGCTGCCCAAATGGCGGTGGCAACAGGTGCAACAGGCGATCTGGCGGCAGGGGGTTCAGCATATCAGCGATCTGACCACCTGGCCAAAGGCGTTGCGCGCCAAGCTGGCTGAGGTGGCCTTTCTGGCGCGCCCGCAAATCAGCCAGCAGCAGGTGTCGCAGGATGGCACCATCAAATGGCTGCTACGCCTGGCCGATGGGCAGGAGGTGGAGTGTGTGTTTATCCCCGAATCGGATCGCGGCACCCTGTGCGTTTCCAGCCAGGTTGGTTGCACCCTGAACTGCCGTTTTTGCCACACGGGCACGCAAAATTTGGTGCGCAACCTGACCAGTGCCGAAATTTTGGGGCAGGTGTTGTTGGCTAAGGATGTGTTGGGCGATTGGCCAGCCGATCGGCCAGACCGCCGCCTGACCAACATTGTCTTTATGGGCATGGGGGAACCGCTGTACAATTATGATCAGGTGTCGGCCGCCGTGCGCCGCCTGTTGCAGGAGGATGGGTTGAACTTTTCCAAACGGCGCGTCACCCTGTCAACCGCAGGGGTGGTGCCGATGATTGCAAGGGTGGGGGAGGAGTTGGGTATCTCCCTGGCCGTTTCGCTGCACGCCGCCCGCGATGTGGTGCGGGATGAGATTGTGCCGCTGAACCGCAAATACAACATAGCGGAGCTGTTGGCCGCTTGCCGCGCCTATCCCAGCGATCGTTTCCGCCGCATCACCTTTGAGTACGTCATGTTGGATGGGGTTAACGATAGCCTGGAGGATGCCCGCCGCCTGATAGGGCTGCTGCACAAAATTCCAGCCAAAATTAACCTGATACCCTTTAACCCCTGGCCAGGCACCAACTATCGCTGCTCACCGCCAGAGCGGATTGAGGAATTTGCCGATATTCTGTGGGCTGCGGGGCTTTCCGCGCCGATTCGCACCCCCAGGGGTAGTGACATTTTGGCCGCCTGTGGCCAGCTGAAGTCGGCCTCAGAAAAATTGCGGCGCAGCGTCACCAAAAAAGCCGAAATCGAGCAGGTGGCGGAGCAAGCTGCAGAGCAGGACTAAGCCTAAGCCGCTGCTACCGATGGTTGGTCATTCAGCCAGCGTTCAGCGTCCAGCGCCGCCATGCAGCCCAGTCCCGCCGCGGTCACCGCCTGGCGATACACCTTATCCTTCACATCGCCCGCGGCAAAAACGCCAGGAATGCTGGTAAGGGTGCTGTCAGGCTTGGTTAGCAGATAGCCGTGTGCATCGGTTTCCAACTGCCCCTTAAACAGGCTGGTGGCGGGATCATGGCCGATGGCGACAAAAACCCCCTCCACCGCAATGTCGGTGGTGGCCTGGCTGTTAATATCGCTAAGCCGTAGGCCTGTTACCGAATCCGCCTGGCCATCGGCTTTGCGGGTACCCAACACCTCGGCAACGGCCTGATTCCACAGCACGGTGACGTTCGGCTTATCCAACAACCGCTGCTGCAACACCTTTTCCGCGCGCAGGGAATCGCGGCGGTGGATTAACACCACTTCGGCGGCCAGGCCTGATAGAAACAACGCCTCCTCAACCGCGGTGTTGCCGCCGCCGATAACCGCCACCCGCTTGCCTTTATAGAAGAAGCCGTCACAGGTCGCACAGCCCGACACGCCAAAGCCGCGGAATAGGGTTTCGGATGGCAGACCAAGCCAACGCGCCTGCGCCCCTGTGGCGATGATAACGCTGTCAGCCAAGTAGATGTCACCACTATCCCCAACCGCCTTAAATGGCCGCTGGTTCAGGTCGATTTGCGCGATGATGTCATAGATTAATTGCGTGCCGACATGCTTGGCCTGCGCCTCCATCTGCTCCATCAGCCAGGGGCCCTGGATGGGGTTGGCAAAGCCAGGAAAATTTTCCACCTCGGTGGTGACCGTCAACTGGCCACCAGGTTGGGGGCCTTGCACCAACATGGGCTGGCGATTGGCACGGGCGGCGTAAATGGCGGCGGTGTAGCCGGCGGGCCCACCACCGATGATCAAAATTTGTGTATGATAGGTTTGCGGCATCGCTTTAGATTCCCCCCTGTAGAAAATGCGTTTCCTTTGTGTATAAAGTCTGAGAGCGCAAAAGGCCAGCCATCACTATCAACATTTTAACGGGCACATTTTTGCCGCAATCATGCTTGCCAAAAGCTGCTTTTTCTTGTAAGAAAATTACATAGACAAGAGTCAGAATATCAAATTCTCCTTCAGCGATGCTCTTGTTGTTTTCTTCACTATGTTAAGGATGACCGAACGACGATGACCACCCGCCCGATTAAATTGGATACGATTGACCGCAACATTTTGCGCACCCTTCAGGAAACTGGCCGCAAAAGCAATATTGACCTGGCTGAGGAGGTGGGGTTATCCGCCCCCCCCTGTTTGCGTCGGGTAAAAATCCTTGAGGAGGAGGGGTTTATCAAGGGCTATCACGCTGAG
>CAISOG010000119.1 GCA_903887035.1 uncultured Holosporaceae bacterium
TATGGCAAGTGGAGCAAAAGTGTTGCTAAAGCCTAATCCATTACTGCTACTTCCATTACTGTAATAAATTCTGTTGACACTCGTCAAATTTTCTTGATTGACTGGTCTATCACCGTTATTGTCTGTTTCTTGGATAATGTGGTCACGAATAATCGCTTCTTGTTCTTCAATAGTTTTCCCATCAGTAAAATTATACTGATAGGCAACCATGTAAAGTTGGCCTTTATGGCATAATGCGTAGGCAACCAAAGCCTGGCTGTATGTAGGCTTCTGAGTTGTAACGGGCGAAATTTTAGGCAATTGGGCACCCATCACCTTATCTCCTTTTTGTATTAAAGCCATTGCAATTTAACCAAATAACTTATATTTGTCAAGCAAAAAATCATTGTGGGTTTGGGGTGGTTGTTGGGGCGGGAATGGGATGGGGGGACTATCATGGCGGTGCGAAAGGCAGGGGGCGGATGGCAAGGGGCTTTTCGAACGGCCAAAAGAACACGATATTCAAAAGAAATCTGGCGGTTATAGGGGCGGATGCTAAGTTTGGTTATGGGCGGCGGCTAAGGTTGGCTGCTTGGGGCGCCCGTTTGGGCGGCTGTTTACAGGGGGACGTGATGACATTGGGCAGGATTAGCCAAAAAAACCGATGGCTGCTGATCGAGATGCTGGTGCTGTTCGGCACGCCCTTTGTGGTGTTTTCGGTAAAATCGCATGGTGGCCTGTTGTTTGGCCTGTTGTTTGTTGCCCTGCTGTATGCGGTGGTGTGGCTGATGCGGCAAAAAATCGACTGGCAGCAGGAATGGGCGGGGCGATGGATGGCATCCACCACCATGAGTGCCACAACCATGAGCGCCAACAGCTCTGCCACTACGCCTGCTACGATGCCCGCCAGCATGCGCGCCGTGCGCCGCCGCATCATCTGTGGCATGGGATGGCGATTGGCGTTGGTGGTGGTGGCCTCGGCCGCCCTGACCCAACTGTTGGTGCCCGAACGCTTTTTAAGTTTTCCACGCCTGGCGACGGTACAGTGGATGGCGGTGATGACGTTGTACCCCATTCTATCCGCCCTGCCGCAGGAGGTTATTTTTCGGAGTTTTTTCTTTCGCCGCTATCAATCGCTGTTCCCCACCAATGTTTCGATGCTGGTGGCCAACAGTTTGGCCTTTGGCGTCACCCATCTGATTTTTCACAACTGGATTGCCCCCACCCTGTCGGTCGTGGCGGGGGTAATGTTGGCCAGAGCCTATCAGCAGCATCGATCCTTAGGGCTGGTATGGGCGGAACATGCGCTGTACGGCTGCATCGTCTTTACCATTGGCCTAGGCTGGTTTTTCTATCACGGATCGAATGGCGGTTAGGCGGGCGGGCTGGTCGATTCTAGCATGGCATCGGGCACCCGCGCCTGAATCTGGGCGAACAGCGCGGCGGTGCAGCCTTTCACCAGATCGGTATCCTGGCCGCGGGTGACCACGGCGGTGTGGGGCATGCCGTCCTTTATATAGGGATAGCTGCCAATTTGCAGGCTGGGGTAGGTGGCCTGGCCGTGGGTCAGGATGTCGGCAATCTGGCTTTCGCCAACGGGGCAGCGGATGGTAAGGCTGATAAAGGCCTGCCCCGTGCTAAGGCTGGGCAGCAGCGCCCCAACCATCGACTGAAACACCCGCGGAATGCCCGCCATCACATAAACATTGCCAATCACAAAGCCCGGCGCGGCGGAGATTGGGTTGTCGATAAGGCCGCAACCGCGTGGCAACAGGGTCATTTTGCGGCGGGCGGGGGTCAGCTGTTCCACGCTGCCGTAAAACACCAACAGGCGATCCAGGGCGATTTGGTTCAGCTCCAACGGGCAGTCAAAGGCCATCTCCACCGCTTCAGCCGTCATGTCGTCATGGGTGGGGCCAATGCCGCCACTGGTAAAGACCAGGCTGTATTGGCGGCTAAGTTCCTGTAAATGCCGAACAATGGTTGGGATATCATCGGCAATCACCCGACATTCTTGCAGGGCGATGCCGGCCTCCGACAGCTGCGTGGCCAAAAAGTTCAGATTTTGATCAACCGTGCGGCCACTCAAAATCTCATTGCCGATAATCAGCAGGGCGGCGGTGACAGGGGGGCGGGCTGGGGAAAGGCTGGTCATAGAGGCGGTCATGGGACGGATAGGCGATAAGGAATTGCTGGTCACTGTAACGGCAAAATGGTCGGCTTGTCAGCCCTGATTGACAAGCGGGCTTGGTGGTTGAGGCTGTGGGGGTAGGGGGTGGCCAGGGGGGGGCAGAGGGAGATAGGGGCGGCATTTACCAAGGTGAAAGATTTGTTTTGTACAGTGCAACAGTGAATGGTTCACCAGGCATGCAAAAAGGATACCAAAATGGCTTTTTCCCCGAATTACGGCACTTCCCAATCCGGCGCGGCATCGGCACCCCCCCGTGGTGCGGTCATGGGGTCGGGCGGCTTTGGCATGAACCAAGTCCAAAAACAAAGTCAACAGCTGGTCTTAACCCCCCAGCTGCAACAGGCCATCAAAATTTTGCAATACAGCAATGCGGAGTTGGAAATTTTTGTCGGCGATGAGCTGAATCGCAACCCGCTGTTGGAACGGCCACAGGAATCGACGGCCATGGCAACGGTCAGCGATGCGGATCGGCCGTTTCAACCCTCAAGCAGCGCTAGCCAACAGGCGCTGGGCGATGGATCGATGTGGCAACGCGCCAACCGCAAATCGGCTTTTAGCGATTCGGATGACGACTGGCTGAGTCAATTAAGCCAACCAAAGCTTAGCCTGCGCGATCATTTGTCGGATCAGATTCAAGAGATTATCGTGCATCCGCACCAATGCGTCATCGCCATGCATCTGTTGGACACGGTGGACGATGCGGGCTATATCCACGGCAGCTGGGCGGAGATTGCCGGCACCCTGGGGGTGGATAACGACGCGGTGGAGCAGGTGTTGCACCTGTTGCAGGAATGTGAGCCGGCGGGCGTGTTTGCCCGCGATCTGGCCGAATGTTTATCGCTGCAACTGCAGGCGAAGGAGGAGTTGACCGCCCCCTATGCCACCATGCTGAACCATTTGGATCTGGTGGCGGAGGGAAAGCTGCAACCGCTGGCCAAACTGTGCGCTGTTTCCTTGGAACAAATGAAGCAGATGGTGCAACGGCTGCGGCGGCTGAACCCCAAGCCAGGCTTGGCCTTTGGCGGCGATCCAGGGCTAAGCTTTGGGCCCGATGTGGTCATCCGCGCCGTGACCAATGGCCAGGCGGGCAACCAATTTTCGGTGGAGCTTAACCCCGATACGCTGCCCAACGTGCTGGTCAACATCAACTATTATCAACAGGTTAAGGATCGCGCCCGCAATAAGGAGGATATGCGCTATCTGGAGGAGTGCTTGCAATCGGCCAACTGGCTGACGAAGGCAATGCACCAGCGCGCCATCACCATCATGAAGGTTGTGTCGGAAATCGTGCGGCAGCAGGAGGCGTTTTTGCAACATGGGCTGGCCTATCTGAAACCGATGACATTGAAGGATATTGCCCAGGCGGTTGAGGTGCATGAAAGCACGGTTAGTCGGGTGACCGCCAACAAAACCGCCGTGACCCCGCGCGGGATCATGAGCCTGAAGCTGTTTTTCAGCTCCAAATTGGGTGGGGAAGAAGCGGGCGGGTGGATTCACTCCGCGGGGGCGATTAAGGATCAGATTCGCAAATTGGTGGCGGCGGAGGGGCAAACGGGCAAGATTCTGTCCGATGATACCCTGGCGGCTGAGCTGGCCAAAACGGGGGTCACCATTGCCCGCCGCACGGTGGCCAAATACCGCGAGGCTTTGGGGATTCCCGATTCCGCCCTGCGTAAACGCGCCAAGAAGCAGGTTGGTGGTTAGGAAGCGTTGCTGGCTTTTTAAGAGGGGCAAGGGCTTTATGGAAAAGATTTTACAAATCTTTTAACCTTTGTCATGGTAGCATCATATAAAATTGTTAGCATTTTTGTATGTGAACTGTTTTTGGTCTGTTGTTGTCCTAAGCTGCCTTAGATTGGGTTTTCTGTCATGAAATTATCGAAATCATCTGCCGTCTCAGCCCATAAACCAAGCTGTTCAAGTCATAGGACGGTGAGGGGATGGCGCAGCAATCGCGGCTATATGTTCGCGATGATGTTGGCGATGTTGGCGTTGATGGCGGTGATGGGGGTGGGGCTGTCGCGGTTGCTGATGACCACCAAGGCGACCACCCAGATGCAAAGGACACAGGACAATAAGCAGCTGATGAACAGCCTGGTGATAACGCTTAGCAGCAAGGCGGCGGACAGTGATGGGGATTTTGTGTTGGAGCCGCCTGCCTATTCTACAGAAACAATTACAGGCTTTACCGCGCCAACCAATGGGGGATTTGTGGATACCGATGTCGCCAACACCGATGCCTGGGGGCGGCGGTTGGGCTATTGCGCCTATGATTATGGCAGCGCGACAGCCACGGCACCAAGCGGCAAGAGTTTGTTTCGCGGCAGCACGGACAGCAGCCCGACCGACAGTTGGGTGGCGGTGGTGGTGATCAGCGCGGGGCCCGATGGGGTAATTAACACATCCTGTCCCGCAGTGAATACAGCTGCCTCTAGCGTCGTTGCCACTGGCGACGACATGGTGGCGGCACGCAGCTATGGCGAAATGGTCAGCTTCGGTAACGCCCAAATTGCATCGACGCTAAGTGGTTTGGGAACGAACACCACCAATAAACTTTGTCGATTGGGCAGTGATGGTAAAATGATTTGTGATATTTCGACTGGGTTAAGCAGCAGCAATACAGCGGATAGATTGTGTCGAACAGATGCTAGCGGATCGGTGGTTTGTGATGCCGAAGCTGTTAATTGTGGTTCAGGCGGCCTATCAAAATGGGTTAATGGTAAATTAGAATGCATCAATATGAGAGCCGCTGGCTGCTATTGGAAAGCTGTGCCGAACCTATCGTACCAATGGCAATGCAATGATCCAGGTATTGAATATGTTGCTGGTATTGGATATGAGGGGGCTGAATGGACTAACAATACAGACAATCATATTTATCCAGAAGTTGATAAAATTCTATGTTGTAAGATTCCAGGAAATCTTTAGCATTTTTGTATGTGAACTGTTTTTGGTCTGTTCTGTTGTTGTCCTAAGTCACCTTAGATTGGGTTGTATGTCGTGAAATTATCGAAATCATTTGCCGTCTCAGCCAGTAATCCAAGTTGTGCAAGTCATAGAGCGGTGAAGAGTTGGCGCAGCAATCGCGGCTATATGTTTGCGATGATGTTGGCGATGTTGGCGTTGATGGCGGCGATGGGGGTGGGGCTGTCACGGCTGTTGATGACCACCAAGGCCACCACCCAGATGCAACGGATGCAGGATAATAAACAGCTGTTAAACAGTGTGGTGATGACACTTAGCAGCAAGGCGGCGGACAGTCTTCCCAGCACAACCAATGATAACGACAAGGTTTTGGAGCCCCCCGCTTTTTCTACTGCAGTTGTAACAGGCCTTACCGCGCCGACTAATGGCGGATTTGTGGGGACAGATGTGGCCAACACCGATGCATGGGGGCGGCGATTGGGCTATTGCGCCTATGATTATGGCAGCGCGACAGCCACGGCACCAAGCGGCAAGGGGTTGAGCCGTGGCAGCACGGACAGCAGCCCGACCGACAGTTGGGCGGCGGTGGTGGTGATCAGCGCGGGGCCAGATGGGCTAATCAACACACCCTGTCCTGCGGCGGGCACGGTGGTCTCTGACGTGGCGGCAACGGGCGACGACATGGTGGCGGCGCGCAGCTATGGCGAAATGATCAGTTTTGGTAATGCCCAAATCGCATCAACGCTAAGTGATTGGAAAACGAACACCAGCAATAAACTGTGTCGATTGGATGATGCTGGCAAAATGAAATGCGATATTCCAACGGGGTTAAGCAGCAGCAATACAGCGAATAGGTTTTGTCGAACAGATGCTAGCGGATCAGTGGTTTGTGATACCGAAGCTGTTAATTGTGGCCCAGGTGGTCTATCTAAGTGGTATAATGGTAAGTTAGAATGCATAAATACAAGAACGGCTGGTTGTTATTGGAAGAATGTACAGGACAATAGCCTTTATCTTTATTGTCGTGATTACACAATCGAATATGTTGCTGGTATTGGATATGAAGGTGGGATAGATAATGGCGTTAGAAAGGGAGCGTGGTCATCTGATGTAGACAATCATAGTCATCCAGAAGTTGATCAAATTCTATGTTGTCGTCTTCCTGGAAATCCCAATTATTCGCCATCTAATTGCGGCATTCATAATCATGGTTCGACATGGAATGAGACCTGTCCAGCAGGTCAAATAGGCAACCGCCTATTCTCATGCAATGATGGTACGACAACAGAAAAGGCTTGGTTTTGTACAACTCCGCCACCACCCCCACCACCACCACCACCACCACCAGCACCTGCACCTGCACCACCACCAGCACCAGTTTGTACGATACAGAGCGATACATGGACAAGCAGGACTATGATGGTCGGGGGGCTTTACCCGACTTTTGTTAATGACTCACCAGGGCCGTGGGTGCCAGGTGCATCAAATCCATATGGTTTGTGTAGTCATCCTTATATTACAAATCCAGTTTGCAATGATTGGTCATGTGAGGCTCTTGGTGAAATAGGTTGTAGTGATGGAAGTGCGTGGTGCTTTAATTGCACATGTTTGAGTTGTTATGGATCTTGGACGCAATGCAACTAAAAAAAGTGGCAGGCTATGGCCGTTTTGTAGAGTTTTCAAGAATAAATATACTCTACTTCCCGCCGAAGCCTAAGACGGGGATGGGGCCATCCAGTTTGCCGTGAATGAATTGGTCGATATAGGGGTTGGCGACCTCATCAATCTTATCGGCCTTCCCACGCCACATGATTTTGCCGCCGAACAGCAACGCCACCTCATCGGCAATCCGCCGCATGCTGTTGATATCATGGGTGATGGTGATGGCGGTGGCGTTCAGCATCTTATGGCATTGCCCCAGTTGACCATCGGCGCTTTAGCCCGTAAAACCAGCTATAGTCATTCCACTTTAGAAATCTACAGTGCTGCAAATGTCACGATCTCTGTGATACGGTGCTCATGTACGTCTATGTACACGCCGCTCCGTTTCTCGACCTCGCAACATTTTCGCAGGCTGTATATTTCTAAATTGGAACAACTATATCGCAACGCCCGCGCGCAACCAAAAGAATTCTAAGGAAAAAATCATGAGTCAACCGTCCGCCATTATCAATGTTATGGCGATGGCCGCCAAAAAAGCCGCCCTTGGCCTGGTGCGCGACTTTGGGGAGGTGGATCAGCTGCAGGTGTCGCAGAAGGGTCCCGCCGATTTTGTCTCCGCCGCCGATTTGCGATCCGATGAGATTTTGCGGCGTGAATTGAGTAAGGCTAGACCCGATTACAACCTGATTACGGAGGAGAGTGAGGCGAAGCCGTTGAATCCCGATCAGCCGACCTTCTACGTTGACCCGCTGGACGGTACCACCAATTTTCTGCACGCCATCCCGCATTTTTGCATCTCCATTGGTCTGGTTGAGGGCAAAAAGCCCGTGGCGGGCGTTATTTACGACCCGATTAAGGACGAGATTTTTTGGGCGGAGCAGGGGCGGGGCGCCTTTGTCAACGATCGCCGTATGCGCGTCTCCTCCCGCAGTCAGCTGAACAGCGCGCTGTTGGCCACGGGCATTCCCTTTAAAGGATCCAAGGGGCGGATGGAAAAATTCACCAAGCAGCTGAACAACATCGCGGGGCAGGTATCGGGCGTGCGGCGGATGGGGGCGGCGGCGCTGGATTTGGCCTATACCGCCGCCGGGCGCTATGAAGCCTATTGGGAGGAGGGGTGCTACCCCTGGGATCTGGCGGCGGGCATTATCATGGTGCGTGAGGCGGGCGGGATGGTCAGCGAGCTTGACGGCGGCGACCAAGTGTTGCACGGTGGAACCATCTATGCCAGTAACGCCAATTTGCATGACGAATTGCGTCGCCGTTTAACGGCTTAGTCTCACTGCTTTGGGGGTATCCTGATGCGTCTGTCGGTTCTTTTTTCTGTTCTGTGTTTCACCCTGTTGCTGGCCGTTTCGGTTGATATTGGCGGCGCACGGGCGCAATCGTCGGTTCCCGCCCCACCCAATGCCCCTGTTGCTGGCGGTATAGGCCTGCCCGGGTTGCCTGGCGCGCCCACTGCGCCTGCCGCATCGCCTGCTCCTGCTGCTAAGGCGCCTGCTGGTCAGGGTGCTACGGGCAGCGTTGCCAACAATCCCAATTTGCCTAGCCTGCCCAATACCGCCCCGATGACAGGGTCTATGGGATCTGGAGGTTCTTCTGGGGCGGTGGTTACCCCTGGCGCGGTTGGTGGGACGCCTGCTGCGGGAACGACCCCTGCTGCTGCGGCGGACAAATCGCCCGCCCTGTTGAACATTTTATCGGGTGACGGCACCGTGCCCGCCCCCCCCAAGCCCGTCAAAGGGGCAAAGGCGGCTGCGCCCGCGACCACGGCTCCTGCGCCTGTTGTGGCTCCTGCTACTACTGCACCAGCTGCAGTAGCAGCACCTGCGACAACCACAGCAACGCCTGCCCCGACCACTGCTGCAATCGAAACCCATGCAGCCGAAGCTGGCGCCGCTAAAGAAAAGCCCGCCGCCAAACAGCCTAAGAAAAAATCAAAGCCCAAAAAGAAAGCTGCCAAGAAAAAGGTGGTGGAAGCTGAAAAGTCTGTGACGGCATCGGCCAGCGCCACCTTGCCGAATGGTCCATTCCCTGCCCTGGTGCTGACCTTTGCGGACAGCTCGGCAACCCTAAGCGCCGAAGACAACGCCAAATTGGCAAAGCTGGTTAAGGGTATTGATCCGCTGCGCACCAATTTTATGATCCATGCCTATGGTCGCACCGATTCCGCCTATCCCAGTGATGCCAAGCGTGAGGGGTTGACTCGCGCTCTGCGTATTCGACAAGAACTAATCGCCCTGGGGCTGTCGGGTCAGCAGATTGGGTTGCAACCGATGATGTCGGCCGCCACCGACAAAAACCCCCATCGCGTCGAAATCTTTTCGCAACCAAGGTAGTGTTTAAGCCAGCGTTATCTTGGTGGAGATAAACCAGTAATGTGCCCTGTCAAGATTTTGTAGTGTTTTTGACTTATCATTTAACTCATTAGGATTTTGCTAAAGCTTTGAGGGGTCATATGACAGAATTTGTTCCAAAGGTCTTTCCCTTAGCCAGCGCATCAACCGAAATAAAGTCGGATTTGCGATGCTTGCTTGGGCTGGCACTTATTGTTGCATTGCCAGTGATGGCCAATTGGTCAAAAATCAGCGCATTTAATCAAGATGATTTTGTTAAAAAAATCAGTTGCAGCGCCTCTGATTTGGCCAGTACTGATGGCCATAAGGCTGGCTGTAGCTGCGGACGTTGTCATACACCACCCGCCATCGCCCAGCATTTTAAGCCCTGGTAATGA
>CAISOG010000120.1 GCA_903887035.1 uncultured Holosporaceae bacterium
AGAGGACTTGAACCTCCAAGGGATTGCTCCCGCTAGCACCTGAAGCTAGTGCGTCTACCAATTTCGCCACCCGGGCAGGGAAGGGGGAACAGAATACATAAAACATGCCCCATAGCCAAGCACAATTTGCAACCAATCGGGCTTGACAAAATTTTGTGGCGTTCAAGGGCATAAAAGTCCAAAAAGACGTTGAACATTGCGTCAATTCGTTGGATAAGAGAACAGGTAGCAGAAGCGCCCCGCTAGATCAGAATTTGCTTATTGCTTTTGTTTGGGTTAATTTTTGGTTGCCATGTTGGATAGCCCGTTAATTTATTAGGAGTTTGTTGTGTCCATGTCGTTAAATCTTACCGTTTCCAATCCACAAAATGAACTGAAACCCCGTTTGGCGGTGGTCGGCGTAGGTGGGGGCGGCAACAACGCCATCGACAACATGATTCGCCTGGATTTAGAGGGGGTGGACTTTGTCGTTGCCAATACCGATGCCCAAACCCTGTCGCAATCGAAGGCGCCGTTGAAAATTCAGCTGGGGGCGAAGCGCACCAAGGGTCTGGGAGCGGGCGCCCGCCCCGATGTTGGCCGTGAGGCCGCTGAGGAGGCGATTGCCGAAGTGCTGGACAGCATTCAAGGCTATGACATGGTGTTTATCACCGCCGGCATGGGGGGTGGTACCGGAACGGGTGCAGCCCCCGTTATTGCCCGCGCCGCCCGTGAACAGGGGATTTTGACCGTCGGGGTGGTGACCAAGCCTTTTCATTTTGAGGGGGTGCATCGGATGCGCCTGGCCGAGGCTGGTATCGATGAGATGCAGCAATATGTTGATACCCTGATCGTGGTGCCCAACCAAAATCTGTTCCGTATCGCCAATGAACATACCACCTTTATGGATGCCTTTAAGACGGCGGATAACGTGCTGTATCAAGGGGTGCGGGGCATTACTGACCTGATTATGATGCCGGGCATGATCAATTTGGACTTTGCCGATATTCGCACGGTGATGAGTGAGATGGGCAAGGCGATGATGGGCACTGGTGAGGCTGAAGGGGCGGAGCGGGCGCTTCGTGCGGCCGAGGCGGCGATTTCCAACCCGCTGTTGGATGATGTGTCGATGCGCGGTGCCAAAGGCATTCTGATTCATGTATCGGGTGCATTGGATATGACCCTGTTCGAAGCCGATCAGGCCGCCAACCGCATTCGGGAAGAGGTGGATTCCAACGCCAACATCATTTTTGGTGCCACCTTTGATGAGAAACTGGCCGGCAAAATTCGGATTTCGGTGGTGGCAACCGGCATTGAATCATCCAGTGGTGGATCGGCCATTGGTGGCGGCGGTTTTGGCAATTCGGTGGTATCCACCCTTAGGCCTGCTGCCGCAACGGCGGTACCAAACGCGCCTGTAGCCAACCAGGCCGTGCCATCCTCTGCCTCCAACAGCAGCAGGGTTTACAACAAAGGCGGGCTGCGGTCGGCTGAATCTGCGGAAGAAAAGGCAGCCGAGGGTTGGGGATCTGCGGGGCGTGAGCCTGGTGGTCGTGATTTTGCAAGCCGTGAATCGGCTGGGCAAGAGGATGCAGCGCGGAATTCTGTTGGTCAGGAGCGGGCAACATCAGCCTCAACGGCCAACATCAGCAGCTTTCCTAGCCGTGGTGGTGGTGACAACAGCAGCCAAGGTTCCTTTGGTGCGGCATCGGCGGCTTCGGTGGCATCGGCCAATACAAGCGGTTTAGGCTTAGCCTCAGCGGGTGGATCAGCGGCCAGCAGCAGCCATCAAGATCATGACGATGGTTGGGATGAAATTTTGCGGGGCAATGCCAATGGCTCTTCCCAAGCGGGGGCAAGCCAAGCAGGTGTCGGTTCTGGCAGCCAGGCGGCGACCAGCGCGGCCAGCCATCAAGCTTTCCAAGCGGCACCCAATCAACC
Source organism: uncultured Holosporaceae bacterium (assembly GCA_903887035.1). Lineage (GTDB taxonomy): Bacteria > Pseudomonadota > Alphaproteobacteria > CAISOG01 > CAISOG01 > CAISOG01. Next base: position 1,921 of record CAISOG010000120.1, read on the forward strand.
CGCCGTTAAGCGCGGTTTGCCACAGGTTGAGGATGCCTTTATCCCCCCCGTGGCGGTGGAGGCACGCGGATCACGCCTGGGCAGCGCTTCGGCATCAACCGCAAGCAGCAGCGGCCTGCATCAAGAGGATAATGCCTTTGACCGTCTGGCGCATGGTGATGATAGCCATGCCAAATCCCTGACCCTGTTTGAACGGGTAGCCAGCGCGGCCTTTCCCCGTTTAGGGCGCGGATCGGGCGGGGCGTCTGTTGAGCCAAGCTTGGGCGGTGGTCAACAAGGGTCGCAAGGTGGGGGTGAGCAGGCTGGCAGCAGCAGCGCCAACGCCAGCTCCAAAGATCTGGAGATTCCTGCCTTTTTGCGCCGTCAGGAAGGCTAATCGGGTTGGCAAGCCAACGGTATGGGGTGCAAGCCCTAGCGGCCAAAATCCTTAGCGCCTTTGTGTTTGCCTGTCACGGCCTGCGGGCAGCTTTTGACAGTGAAGTCGCCCTGCGCCTGGAAGTGGCGGTGGCGGCGGTGGCGTTACCCTTAGCCTTGTGGCTTGGCCAGAGCGGGGTTGAACGAGCGCTGCTGATCGGAAGCGTGCTGGGCGTTATTCTGGCGGAGCTGGTCAATACCGGGTTGGAGGAGGTGTGCAACCGCATTTCCACCGACATTCATCCGCAAACCAAAAAAATTAAGGATATTGGCGCGGCGATCGTGCTGCTTAGCCTGTTGACCAGTGCGGTGGTGTGGGTGTTGGTGTTGTGGCGATAGCATTATAGTCATTCCACTTTAAAAATCTACAGTGCTGCAAATGTCACGATCTCTGTGATACGGTG
>CAISOG010000121.1 GCA_903887035.1 uncultured Holosporaceae bacterium
AACGCTGCACCCCTTGATGCGTCCCGTTCTTACGATACGATGCACTGCTACAATGATGACATTCCATCCTATCCTCCTTTGGTTGATAGCCTTAACTATCAACCATCTTACCCAGATTACATTATAAAGTAAACACTCTCCTCCCGCAGGGGGAGGGGGAATTGCTCCCGCCCGCCCCCTGAACCTCGCCCCCTGAACCCCGCACACCCCCGCACACCCTTGCGCAGCGGGCGGCATCCGCCTATGGTGATAACCATGCAAGCCGTTATACCCTATGCGTTGTTGATAGCCCTGATTGCCACCCTGGCGGTGCTGGTGGTCGGTATTGTTGGCATGATGCAGGGGGGGGAGTTCAACAAGCGCTATGGCAACAAATTGATGCGCTGGCGCGTCGCCCTGCAGGGGATCAGCCTGGTTTTGTTCGTGTTGTTAATGACTTGGAAAGGAAAGGGGTCATAGAATCCCTTTACTTATTTTTTAACGGCCTGCTGTTCTGGCGGGCGCGGCCTAAATCAACATTGACCTTTTGCCTTTTAAGGAGCTTTCCATGGAAATTAACATCTTAGGCGTTATCGGCGCGGGACAAATGGGTAACGGCATCGCCCATGTTGCCGCCCTGGCGGGGGTACAGGTGGTCTTAAGCGATATCAGCGATGATCGGCTGGCGGCTGGCCTAGAAGTTATTAAAGGAAATCTGGCGCGCCAAGTCGCCAAAGGTAAGGTAACCGAGGGTGACAGCGCCGCCGCGTTGAAGCGGATCAGCGCCAGCGTCGAACTGACCGCCATGACGCCATGCGATGCGGTGATTGAGGCCGCAACCGAGAATGAGGCGATTAAAAAGGATATTCTGGCCAAACTGCTGCCGCATCTGAATCCTGATGCGATTTTGCTGACCAACACCTCCTCCATCTCCATCACCCGCCTGGCGGCGACCACCGATCGGCCAGGCAAATTCATGGGTATGCACTTTATGAATCCGGTGCCGGTGATGCAATTGGTGGAATTGATTAAGGGCATTGCCACCGATGAGCCAACCTTTCAGGCCGTGTTGGCGCTGGCCAACCGTCTAGGCAAACAACCAATCGTGGCGGAGGATTTTCCCGCCTTTATCGTCAATCGCGTGCTGATCCCCATGATTAATGAGGCGGTCTACACGTTGGAGGAGGGGGTGGGATCGATCACCGCCATCGACACCGCGATGAAGCTGGGCGCCAATCACCCGATGGGGCCGTTTGAGCTGGCCGACTTTATCGGCCTGGACACCTGCCTGGCCATTATGCGCGTGCTTTATGAGGGGCTGTCGGACAGCAAATATCGCCCCTGCCCACTGCTGGTTAAATATGTTGAGGCCGGATGGTTGGGGCGCAAAACCAAAAAAGGCTTTTACGATTACAGCGGCGAAACTCCCGTCCCGTCAAAGTAGGTGGGCAGTGTGTGGGGCGAGGATGATGTTTAGCCTAAGGCAAAACTTTTTCATCCGCCAACCAACCCTCCTGTAAGACACAATTTTCCTGGCCATCGGGTTAGAAAAATAGGGTGTTGTGCGGTTGAATGGATAAGTAAATAGAATAAGGGCCAAGTATTTTAGCAACCTACTTGCAATATTCCTAAAATTTGATATGTTGGTAAAGTATAACCCAGATTCACCAGGGTCATCTTTAAGAGTCATGCAATGAAAAATTCCAATGCGTCTTCAACCTTCCGTTCGGTTAATGTTCGGGTCTTTGCCAATGGTGTTGCGGTTGCCACCATTAAAATGCTGCAGCAGACGGTTGCGGCCGAACTGCCTGTTCGTTCGGCTTAAAATTTTACTGAATGAGCGTTTCTGGCCTTGCTTTGTCGCGGGGCAAGATGGCTTTTTCAAGTAAAGACTGCTAACCCTGTGGTGGGGCGATGCG
>CAISOG010000122.1 GCA_903887035.1 uncultured Holosporaceae bacterium
AACGCTGCACCCCTTGATGCGTCCCGTTCTTACGATACGATGCACTGCTACAATGATGACATTCCATCCTATCCTCCTTTGGTTGATAGCCTTAACTATCAACCATCTTACCCAGATTACATTATAAAGTAAACACTCTCCCTTGCGGGGGAGTCGGATCGCGTCAGCGATTCGGTGGGGGGTTAAACAAAACCTCTGGCAACCTGAGTTGACAGCTGGGGGCAGGCTGACAAAGATGGTTTGTGCTTGCCCCGCGCCGCAAAATTGTCTCCCAATCCCGCCCCCGCCCCCGCCACCTGCCCATGACCACCCAATCCGACGCCATTATCGCCTTTATCCTTAAGCATGAGGGGGGGTATGTGAACGATCCCCATGATGCGGGGGGTAAAACCAACTTTGGTATATCTAAGCGGCAATATCCCAATCTGGACATCAAAAACCTAAGTAGGGAGCAGGCGGTGGCGATTTACCAGCGCGACTACTACGCCAAGGTTAAAGGCGATTCGATGCCCGCCTGGCTGGCGCTGCTGCTGACCGACTTTGCGGTCAACGCGGGGGTGGGGACGGCGATACGGTTGTTGCAACGGATTTTGGGGCAAGATGTTGATGGCATTTTGGGCAAAAACAGCCTGGCCGCGGTGCAACGGGCGGTGGCCGACCCCAACAACCAACTATGCCAAGACTATGTGGCGGGGCGGCGGGCACATTATCAGAATCTGGCCATCAATAAACCCAGCCAGCAAAAGTTTCTGAAAGGCTGGTTGAATCGCACCAATGAATGTGCCGCGCTGGCCGAGCAGTGGGCGCAACAATAGCCTGCCAGCCAATACTAACTGGCTCTAAGGCCTAAAGATTTCTTTGGGGGTAACGGGTTTGGCTTTAGCCATTGGCCTTAGCAACGATTCCTTCAGCAAAACGATGCTGATGCGGCGGTTGGTGGGAGCATTGGGATTATCCTTATAAAAGGGATCGGTTTCCGCCTTACCCTCAACCCGCACGATATTTTTGATGGGAAAGCCCGCCTCCGTCAAAATCCTTCGGCTAGCGTTGGCGCGGTCGGCCGACAATTCCCAGTTGCCATAGTTGGCACGCCCACCAAAAGGGATGGCATCGGTATGGCCACTAATGCTAATACGGTTGGGCATGGTTTTGATGACATCGGCCACTTTTTTCAGTAGGGCAACGGTGTGATCCAGGGGGATGGCGCTGCCGCTGGTAAACATTTCCACCTTGGCCTGATCGACCAGCTGAATTCTTAATCCTTCGGGCACGCGGTCAATCACCAGATTGTCGGCCAGGTTTTTCAAATCAGTTTGCTCATCAATCGCGTGTTTCAGCTGATCTTCGGCTTTTTTGAAGGCCTTTTCCTCAATCTCATCCATTTTTTTGGCCAACTCATCCTGATTCATTTCAGGGCCTGAAGTGGTATCTCTGGTCTCTGGCGGATGATCTTGGCCTTCGGGATCCTTAACCCCTGTCAATTGAAAAACCGTCATTTGTGAAGCGGGACTGGCCTGCACCCCCTCTTGCCCCGGGGATTTGCCAGCCAGCACCCCATCGCTGCCGCTTTCCTGGGATACCGCAATGGCAATGGGGGCAAAATAGTTGGAAATACCGCGTTTTTGTTCTTCGGTGGTGGCGTTTAGCAGCCATAGCAACAGGAAAAAGGCCATCATAGCGGTCACAAAGTCGGCATAGGCCACCTTCCAGGCGCCACCATGGTGGCCGTGCCCCCCCCCTTTTTTGATGCGCTTGATGATGATGGGTTGGGCGCCTGCCTCCTGCTTTCCACCACTGCCTTTGTTGCTCATTGGACTACATACCTACATTTGAGGGGCTTGGTTAATCGCCTCCTCAACCTCAAAAAACGTGGAACGAAATTCATCGGGCAACGCCTTGCGCGCCAATTCAATCGATATGGCTGGTGCGTACCCCTGCATATGGGATAACAACGCCACCTTCATACAGTTAAAATAATGCCCTTCCGCCTCAAAGGCGGAGTTAATGGCGTTGGCCATCGGCGCGCAAAAACAATAGGCGATGAACACCCCCGCAAAAGTTCCCACCAACGCGGCGCCAATCAAATGCCCCAGCACGGCTGGCGGTTCGGTAATCGACCCCATGGTGTGAATCACCCCCAACACGGCGGCGACAATACCCAGGGCGGGAATGCCATCGGCTACCGATTGAATCGATCCGCCCAGCATGTGCCCAAAATGATGGTGGTTGTCCAACTCACGATCCAACACCACCTCAAGCTCATTGGCATCATCGCTGCCCAACGTCCACAGCCGCAAATAGTCACACAGAAATTCTAAGGCATGATGATCGTGGCTGAACTTGGGATAATTGTGAAACAGGCTGCTTTCATGCGGTTTATCAATATGCGGTTCAATCGCCAAGGTTCCCTTGGTTTTGACCAGCCGCAACACTTGATACAGCATCACCAACAGTTGCAAATAATCAGCCTTTTGATAGCGCGCCCCGCCCGTCACCTTTTTCATCATCAGCTTAACGTTTTTAAGCACGATTGGCGGTTGACCAATGATATAGGCGCCAGTGGCTGCACCCAAAATAATTATAAATTCAAAAGGTTGCCACAGAACATGGATGTGTCCGCCATGGGCAAGATAGCCACCCATGACACAGGCAAAAACGACGATGATACCAATGTAAAACTTCATGATTCCTTAACCCCAACATCATCGCAAGACTGATCGTCATAGGGTTATTGAAGCATTACTTTGGTTAATAAGCTGTTAGCGGATCCCCCAAAGCTGTCTTGGGAGATGGCGCGGTCAAGCGGCAAGAGAAGCAAGCGAGGCTAAACGTCCAGGTTGCTGACCTTATGGGCATTGGACTGGATGAATTCGCGGCGCGGTTCAACCACATCGCCCATCAGGGTGGAAAACACCTGCTCCGCCTCATCCAAATGCTGCAACTTTACCTGCAACAGGGTGCGTTTGGTGGGATCCAGCGTGGTTTCCCACAGCTGATCGGGATTCATTTCACCCAATCCCTTATAGCGTTGAAAGCTCAACCCCTTGCGTCCTGCATCCATCGCCGCCTGGAACAAAGCTTGCGGCGTGCTGATTCGCACGGGGTTTGGTGTGTCGCTACCCAGAGTCATGGGCTGTTCATAGGTTTTTTGCATGTCGGCCACCACCTGCGTCAGGCGATAGGCCTCGGGCGACACCAGCATCTCAGGCGACAGGCCAAAGCGGCTTTCCACCCCATCATCCATCAGTTGCAGGGCTACACGGCCGCTTGGCTCCACCGTTACCGTCCATTGCTGATTAGGCTTGGCGTGCAGGTTATTCAATCGTTCCTGCAGGGTGCGTGCCGCCACCGCCACCATAGGGTTAGCGGGGGAGGTTGCGGGGGGCGTTATGTCAGAAGCGGAGGAGAGGGGCGTTGCAGCATTGGTGCCATCTGTAACCACAGCACCACTTCCAGCGTTTCCACCACTGCCAGCAGTGCCACCCACCATCGGTGCCTGGCCAGCAGCAAATAGACCACTGATGGCCGCATGCGCCACCACATCACCCCCACCAAGCCGATCCGCCATGCTGGCGCATAGCTGCACTTGCAGGCGCGCCTGTTGCATAAGGGCGTTCAGCGACTCACCACTAAGAACTTCACCACTCGCCGTGCTAACACTTAAGTCCTTATTGGCCATTTGCAGCAAATAGTCCTGCATCGCCCGATCGTCCTTCAGATAGGTCTCACTTTGGCCGCGTTTGGCGCGGAACAATGGCGGCTGGGCAATATAAAGATAGCCATTTTCAATCAGTTGTGGCATCTGGCGGAAGAAGAAGGTCAGCAGCAGCGTACGAATGTGACTGCCATCCACATCCGCGTCGGTCATGATGATGATTTTGTGGTAACGCAGCTTATTGATATCAAATTCATCACTGCCAATACCCGTTCCCAGCGCGGAAATCAGTGTGCCAATCTCCGCCGATCCCAACATTTTGTCAAAGCGTACCCGCTCCACGTTCAAAATTTTCCCACGCAGCGGCAAAATCGCCTGGTTGGCACGGTTACGCCCCTGTTTCGCGCTGCCCCCCGCACTGTCCCCCTCAACGATAAAAATTTCGGATTTGGATGGGTCGCGTTCCTGACAATCGGCCAGCTTGCCGGGCAGACCAGAAGAGTCCAGCGCACCCTTACGACGGGTTAATTCGCGCGCCCGACGCGCCGCTTCACGCGCTGAGGCAGCCTCAATAGCCTTGCCAATGATTTTTTTGGCATCGGCGGGATGCTCCTCAAACCACTGGTTCAGCTTATCGCCGCAGATGGATTCCACCACCGGCCGCACTTCAGAGCTGACCAGCTTGTCCTTGGTCTGGCTAGAAAATTTGGGGTCGGGCACCTTAACGGATAGGACGCAGGTTAACCCCTCCCGCGCATCATCGCCGGTCAGGCTGAGTTTATCCTTCAACTTGGCAGGAGCGAACTGCGCGGTGAAGGTGTTGATGGTACGGGTCAGTGCGCCACGAAAGCCAGCCAGGTGTGTACCGCCATCCCGCTGCGGGATATTGTTGGTAAAGCACAACATGGTTTCGTGATAGCTTTCCGACCATTGTAAGGCCAATTCGACCGTGCAACCGTCGCGCTCACCCTTAATATAGATCGGGCTGTCGTGCAAGGCGGTTTTGTTGGCATCCAAATACTGCACAAAGGCTTTCACGCCGCCCTCGTAATACAGCTCTGTTTCGACTTCGGGGCTTTGGCGGGCATCAATAAAATGCAACCGCACGCCAGAGTTCAAAAAGGCCAGTTCGCGCAGGCGGTGTTCAACCGTTTTGGCGTCAAAATCGGTCTTGGTAAAGGTCTCATGCGATGGCCAAAAGGTCACCTCCGTCCCCTTTTGCCCTTCGGCGGCTGATCCAACCACCGCCAGCGGGGCATCAGATTCCCCATGCGAAAAGCGGATATAATGCTCCTTGCCGTCGCGCCAAATCCGCAAATCCAGGCGGCTGGACAGGGCGTTCACCACCGACACCCCAACGCCGTGCAGACCGCCCGAAACCTTGTAAGAATTTTGGTCAAATTTACCACCAGCGTGCAGCTGGGTCATGATGACTTCGGCCGCCGAAATCCCCTCCTCCGCATGGATATCGACGGGGATGCCACGACCATTGTCGCGTACCGTCACACTGCCATCAGCGTTCAGCACCACATCCACCCGATCGCAATGACCCGCCAGCGATTCATCAATGGCGTTATCCACCACCTCATAAATCATGTGATGCAGGCCGCTGCCGTCATCGGTATCGCCGATATACATGCCAGGGCGCTTGCGAACGGCCTCTAAGCCACGCAGCACCTTAATGGATTGGGCGTCATAGGATTGATTTTCGATGGGTTGGGGAACAGCTGTCATCCCGCAGTTGTAGCCTTAATCGGCGTCCAGCTCAAGAGGGTTGGGATTTGAATCAAAAGGGGGGTTGCCAATGCATGCCCCGAACCCTACAAGAACGAAATATGCTCGAAAAGGAGGGTTTTGTGGCAGAAAATATTGCAACAAATTATTCTGCGCCTCCTACTCAACATCCTGGTCAGCCCGCAGGCATCGTCAACTATCAGGGTCGAGAGATTCGCATTATCGCTCATCGTGGCATCCATCCGTATCCTGAAAACAGCATGCCTGCCTTTAAAGCGGCAGCGAAATGGGGTTTTGGAATAGAGTTTGATGTTTGGGGCTTGCGAAAAGGGAACGGGAGATTTGTCGTCACGCATGACCCCTTTCTTCGGCGTATTACAGGGGGCAAAGATCTCACACCAATCATCGAATCAGCCCCCAAAAAATTAAAAAAGATCAATCTTTCACCAAATCCTGATGAATTTATCGGCATACCATCCCTTAAACAAGTTTTGAAATTGGCGGATGAGTACCCCAACCTGGATTTTACGCTTGATTGGAAAATATTTAATCCAACAAAAACAAGAAAATATACTGAAAGACTTGTAAAGAAAATAAATAGGTTTTTAGAAAATCATCCAAATAATAATGTAACAGTTATTTCTTTCCTTCCAGAGTCTTTAGAAATCATCAAAGAATTATCCTATGGCCACATCAAAACAGGGTTCCTGATGCACCCCTTGAATCCCTATAATTTTGGATGGAAAACGACTTTAGATAAATGTGATTATGCGCTGACAACACCTGAAATGGCTGACAAATGGGTGCCCAGAATTCTTGATCACGATTCAAAAAAACAAATCATATGCTATTGGGCGCCACCAGAACGGGCGGTCGCGCTGGTTGATATGGGATGCACAGGGCTCATCACCGATTATCCTCTGGATGTACGAGACACCCTGTTAGCTGCAAGCACGCGCTAGAACAGAGTTCTGCCAAGAAAAAAACTGCATAAAAACAGCAAATAGCGCCCTAAATCGGCATCCGCATGATTTCTTGCATCGAACCGACGATACGGTCACGAATCGACACCACGGTTTGCAACACCAATTCGGCATTGGTGGTTGACAGCACGATGTTGTTGAGGGGGGATTCCCCCGTCAAGGATTGCAGGCTGGCCTTATCACTGTCACGGCCAACCTTAACCGCGTTATCCAGCGAACGATCCAGCATTTCCGTAAAGGCACCCGAGGCCCCCCCATCGCGGGCAGGGGATCCGCCAACAGACCCCAAACCCTGCCCCAATCCGGTGGCATTTTTGGCATAGGCGGCGGCGGCATCGGCAATTTTGGTAACCATGGTATCAATCTAGCCTAGCTTTAGTTGCGAAGCAAATCAATCGTCCGATTGATCATGTCGCGTGATGTTTCAATGGCCGACAGGTTGGATTCATAGCTGCGTTGGGCAATTCGCATATCAGTGGCCTCAATCAGCGTGTTGACGTTAGGGATTTTAATAAAGCCATTTTTGTCGGCGGCGGGGTGGCCAGGGTCATAGCGTTGGCCAAAATCGCTTTGATCCGTCCGAACGCGGTCGATATCAACCGTTTGCATGCCGGTTTTGCGATCCAAAACCTGTTTAAAGCTGATAACCTTGCGGCGATAGGGATCCTCACCCGGCAGCTTGGCGGTAGAATCCTGGTTAGCCAAGTTCTGGGAGATTACCAGCACCCTTGCCCCCTGCACCTTCATGCCGGCGGCGGAAATTTTAAGGGCGTCTATCAAATCTGGCATATGCTGTTACCTCTTATCCTTACCTAAGCGGCTTTGCCGATGGCGGTGCGCAACATCGCAATGTTTTTGCGATAGACACTAACGGCGGTGTTATAGATAGCTGAGGTTTGGTTCATGTTGAACAACTGCTGTTCCAGGTCGATGCTGTTACCACTGGGCGACTGGGAAAAGTTTTTTTCCTTGGTTATATCCGCGCTGTTATTGGGATCGATAAACGCCTTAAGGTGCTTGGAATTGGTAGTCAGGGCGGGCAGCTGTTTGGTGGATCCCCCCTTGACCATCTGTTCAAAGGTTAAAGGCTTTAGATCCACGGCGGTCGCCCCCGGCATATCCGCCATCGACAGGTTGCGCGCCACCAACTTCTGGCGTTCATTCAACCAGTGCATCTGGGTTCCTAGGCCGCGAACCAGGGGAATATCGTTAAAAAACATGGCGACTCTTTCCACTTTCATAAAGGGCATGTGAAAAACACTTGCGTGACCCCTATGGCTATGATGATAGTAAGAACAGGTTAAGGGAGATTTAATAACCTCCACCCCCCAACGATCGTTTGACAATTTCTTATCGGGTGTTTGACGTTGGTTGGTGTTTTAACGTTCAGGTAGAGAGCGGGTTACCATGCTGTATTTAACACGGAAATTGGGTGAATCGGTCATCATCAATGATGAGATCACCATGACGTTAATTGATGTGAAAGGTCGAACCGCTAAGCTTGGCTTTACCTTTCCGGCCAGCGCCACCGTGCTGCGGCAAGAATTGTATGAACGGATTCAGCAGGAAAACTTGCAGGCCAGCGAATTGTCGAGCGATCTGTTTAAGGGGTTTCAGCTGGGGCTTGGCAGTGGCACAGTGCGGGCACAGCCCATTCCAACCGATGCGGATTCTGCCAAACCCGTCCTGCCACCCCCACCATTATCCCCCAATGCCACCAAACCGACTTTAAGCCTGAAACAATCCTCTCCAGAATCTCCCCTCGAATCTTCTATGGAACCCGCCCCTCAACCAGATGACAGCGAAGCCACCTAACAACCTACTCAGCAATCCGATTGCTGTTGCCCTGCATCACGATCCCTATCGCCCTGATGCGCCGACCGTGGTGGCCAGCGGTTCGGGGGCGATTGCGGAGAAAATTTTGTCGCTGGCCTTTGCCAATGACATCAAAGTCCGCCAGGATCCCGATTTGGCGCAGATGTTGTTAGCGGTTGAGGTGGACAGCGAAATACCGCTGGCGGCTTTTTCGGCGGTCGCCCTGATTTTGGCGCGGCTGTATGAGGCCAATCGGCATCCCATCATGAATCCCAACCTTTCCGCGCATCATTCTTTCCAGTCATCCCCACAGTAGCAGGCCGTGACCCACCATGACCCAGAACCATTTGCATCATCAGACCTGGCAAAGAATTGCTGATTCCATTCGGGAAAGCCACACCCATGTGCAGCAGGGGTTGCAGGTCAACCTGAAGGATATTAGCGCTGAGGTCGATCTGGCCTGCCAAACCGCCATGGCCTTGCCGGCCGCCGAAAGGGATGCGCTGTTGGACGCTATGCGCGGGGTCGTGAGCCATTTGGATGCGTTGGAGGCGCTGCTTAAAGATCAAAAAGACCTGGTGGCCAGCGATCTTAGCAATTTGACGCAGCGTGGACGCGCCATGAGTGCCTATTTGAATGCCAGCGCCAGCAATACAGGCAATCAAAGCCCATCAACATCCCCATCGTCAAAAGCGGATAATGCCAATTCCCCCGCCGACGACAACGATCTTTTGTAACCATCATTTTGGCATTTATCATGGAAACCATCTCTTTTACCCGTATTCTTTTGGCCTGGGGGGGCTTATTGGCCTGTCTCTACGCCCTGTGGTGGGGGCTAAGGCGTTGGGGTGGCCTGTTGGGCGCGATTCGGCCGACCCATAACCCCAAACGCCGCCTTCAGTTGCTGGAAAGTCAGGCTTTGGATCCCAAACGCCGTCTGGTGTTGGTGCGCCACGATAACACCGAATACCTGCTGCTGTTGGGCGCTAATCAGGAGGTGGTGTTGCAGCATGAGGCGAGCGCCGTAACCATGGCCGGGGTGGGTACTGACATCACGGTGCATCCCGCCAATCAATCAGAGGGATAGGCTTAGCCTTATGACAAACACCATTGCCACCACCACCGCCGCCACTACTGCCGTCATTGCCGCCAATCAGCCCGCCATCGGGCGCGCCCCCAAAAAGGGCGGGATGGTGCAGCGGTTTTTGCTGATGCTGGTGGTGTTCGCCGCAATGCTGCTGCTACCCAGTCTGGCGGCGCAGGCACAAAGCCTGTCGCTGGATCTGGGGAATCAGGCCAATCAGGGGGGGATTACTGGCCGGGTTGTGCAGCTGATAGCCCTGATGACGGTGTTAAGCCTGGCGCCCGCCATCGTGGTAACGGTGACCAGCTTTACCCGCCTGATTATCGTGCTGTCTTTTTTGCGCACCGCGATCGGCATTGCCCAGACGCCTCCCAATGTGGTGCTGATCAGCCTGTCGCTGTTCCTGACCGGCTTTATCATGGCGCCTGTGTTGGAAAAATCCTACAACGAGGGGGTGACGCCGTTGGTTGAGGAACAGATTGATGAGATGACGGCCTTTCCCCTGATTACCAATCCGTTCAAAGAATTCATGCTGAAAAATGTTCGTCAAAAGGATTTGCAGCTGTTTTTTGACCTGGCGAAGCAGGAACCGGTTGCCCAACCCATTGACACCCCCATGAAGGTGGTGGTGCCCGCCTTTATGATCAGTGAATTGCGCCGCGCTTTTGAGATTGGCTTTCTGCTGTTCCTGCCGTTTTTGATTATCGATATGGTGGTGGCCAGCATTTTGATGTCGATGGGGATGATGATGGTGCCCCCCTCAACCATCTCATTACCGTTTAAGATTATCTTCTTCGTGCTGGTTGATGGATGGTACCTAATCGCGGGTAGCCTGGTGCAAAGTTACAACACCTGACGGCGGAGAGGTGTTTGCGGGGTATCGGTGACGGCAGAAACTGGCCAGTTGTACACGCACCAAGGTCGTCATCCTCCGCGAAAGCGGGAGATCCATACAGTGTTTAGGCGTGGATCAGCTGCAACAGGGTGCTAGACCCCCCGCCTGCGCGAGGATGACGGCGTCATGGTAGCACCTCAATCATCTGATGCCTAAGCCAGGTGTATTGCCGTTTGGCGTAGTGGCGGGTGGCGGTGGCGGCCGCCTCAATCGCCTGCGCCAACGATAGCTTGCCGGCCAGATGGTCGCGCAGCTGGCCAAAGCCCAGGACTTTCAGCGCGCTGGCGGGCGGATCGGGATAGCGTTGCAGATAGTCGGCCACCTCATCCACCGCACCCGCCGCCACCATCGCCGCGAACCGCTGGTTAATCCTTTCATACAGCTCGGCGCGGTCGGGCAGCAGTTTGGTCACGACAAAGCGATAGGGCGACGGCGGCAGGGGGTCGGCATGCCATGCGTGAATCGGTCGCCCGCTGGCCACCACCACCTCATAGGCGCGCAGCAGGCGAACAAAGTCGCGGGGGCGGATCTGTTGGGCGCTTAGCGGGTCATGGGCGGCCAGCGCATCGCGCAACGCCAGCTCCCCCCCCCCGTCCAACAGCGTCAACCCCCGTTGCCGCACCGCGGGGGGAATCGGCGGCATCATCGCCAACCCCTGCATCAGCGCCTTAAGATACAGCCCCGTGCCGCCCACCACGATCGGCTGTTGCCCCGCGGCCACGGCGCGATCGATCGCCGCCATCGCATCCTGGCGCCATTGGCCAACCGAATAATCGGCGGTTGACGGCAAAAAGGCCAGCAAGGCATGCGGAACCGCCGCCTGCTCCGCCCTGCTTGGCTGGTTGGTCAGGATGGGCAGATGGTTGTACAGCTGCGCGCTGTCGGCGTTGATAATCAGGCTGGGGCGACCATCATCCAAAGCAGAGGCCTCCAAAGCCGAAGCCGCCAAGGCCAAAGCCGCCGCCGATTTACCGCTGGCGGTTGGCCCCGCCACCACCTGCACCCATGTGCGATTATCCCCTAGCAAATTTCGTCAAAGCCCCTATATGCTGAATCATGACCTATCTTACCCTTGTCTCCCCCCAATTCCTAGACAACCTTCGCGTTACGGCGGTGATGGCCGCCCTAAGCCAAGCCGACTGGCCAATCCAGGTGGCCGCATGGACGCAGAGCAGCCTGGCCAGCGATGCGGGCACCCTGGGCGTCCTGCAACTGCAATTGCTGATGCAGGGTTCCGCGCCGCCAACCGTTCAAGACCGCAACCAATGGCTGTTGACGCTGGCGGATGAATTTGCCTGTGACTTTGCCTGGCAGGCGGGGGCGCCCGCCCCCAAACGGCTGGCGGGCTTTGACATGGATGGCACAACAGTGGCGGAGGAAAGTATGGTGCTGCTGGCGCAAACGGTGCAGGAAACTACTGGGCTTGGCGATAACGATTTGGTGCAGCGTATTACCGCCATGACGGGTGCGTGTAAGGGGGAAGGCGCGGGCGCGGGGGGGCTGGTGCAACAGATGACCGCCATGACCGATGCCGCCATGGGCACGGGCATCAGTTTTGAGGAATCGTTGCTGCAACGGCTTGCCCTGCTGGCGGGCAGTCCGTATGAGGCGTTTGTGCAGGCCAGCCAGCGGTTTACGGTTAACCCCGGCATGGCGACCGCGGTGGCGGCCATGAACGGGGCGGGCACCCTGACCGCGCTGATTACCGGCGGCTATGACCCGATGAAAAGCACGATTGCCAGCCGATTGGGGTTCCGCCAATCCTTTGGCAACAGCCTGATTTTTGACGACAACAACCGCTTCACGGGCGATTGCCAGCGACCGATTTTGGGCAAGGCCGCCAAGGCCGAAATTTTGCAAAACCTGGCAGCGCAGCATGGATGGGGCGCGAAAGACAGCCTGTTCATCGGTGACGGCAGCAATGATTTGGGCGCCCTGCAATGGGTGATGGCGGGCAACGGGTTGGCGGTGGGTTGGCGGCCAAAGCCTATGCTGCTTAGCTCCCTCAACGCGATTGTCCAGCATAACGCCGCCAGCCTGCTGGCGTTTCAGGGGCTGGGCGGGGTGTAGGGGGACGGTGGGGATTTGTAGTGGGGGGGGGGGGAACGAGAGCTATCTTAGCTTTTGCGCCAACCAGCGCGCTTACCACGATCCCACCTCCGCCAATGTTGCGCGCCACCGACCAAGATTGCCAAGCCTGCACGGCGCCCGCCCGACTTTTTTCCGCTTATCTGCCCCCAAGCCGCCCAGCCAGCCGCCACCCTCGCCAGGCACAACCCCACACCCCAAACCGCCGTTGAGGTTACGAATTTGCTGCGCGCCCAGAAGCTTGTTGTCTTAGAAGAAGCTGAGTTTCATCAGATACTTGGGGAGCCAAAACGGTAACTAGGGGGTGAAAAGCTCCCCTTCGTGAATACTGTGATGTTGCCCTAGCCGTAAGATTGGCTAAAGCATTGCCCACGCCAGCTACTGCAGATAATGCAACACCGAAACCATTTCTAGGCGTCTGTTCTTCAGGAGGATCAAATCCTTCATACATGCATCCATATAGTGGCTTTTGCATTTTTACCTCTTATCCAAAAAATTATTTTTGCGTAAAATGTTTTTTCTGTCAAACGGTTATTAAAACTCTGCACTAAAAACAACAGGCGGTGGGCGATGCAGCGCGGGAGGGGGTTCGCCGCATGCCCCTATAGCTCTCGCCCTGTAACCATCTTAATAACTGTCGGCGCCGCAACCATCGCAACGGCTATAGCCGCAAAAACTACATAGGAAACGACAGGTTTGGCACCCTGAACAAAATAGGCACCCACAACTGATTCCCCCAGAGCAAAAAGAGACAATATCGCACCGCAATTCGCAAACCCCTGGCAATAGGATATGTTACCGTTGTTATGAGTGCCTGGCATTACTATCTTTCTTTTTGCTGATGTGCTGACATAAGGGCAATCGGATTTCCACCAACACCCTGAAGCGCCGCATTAGCAGCGTTAGCCGCTCTATCTTGATGCACTTTTAATGCAAAACATGCAAAAGCACCAACACAGACAGCAGCAACACCAGCAAAAACTCTTTGCTCGCGTGGAGTTGGCCCTTCTTCACCGCGAAACGTCAGTACTAGTGCGCGCATAGTATTTTCAAAATTAGAAAACTTGCCAGTTGTATTGTGGTTCACAAATGTCATTTTGCAATCTCCATTTTTCATAAGTTTCAAAAAAGTTCGACTTATCATAACAAAAGAATGGAATGGTGGTCAATAGTGTTATGATGGGCACAATTTTATGATGGATGGTCGGTTAATTGGTGGCATTGGGTGGATGCACTGGTGGGCTGGGCATCCTGACGACGGGGAAAGCAGAATAAGGGGAAGGGATGGGGAATGGCGTCGGCCACCCGCCATTTTGCCGCTTTGGATACAGACCCCCTTGCCATTGCCGAAACAAGGCGTTATGACCTGATGATAGAATTTACAGCCCCCAACCACAGCTGAAGGCGCATGAGCAAAGAAGATTTAATTGAATTTACCGGCGTGGTGACAGAATTGCTGCCCAACGCCATGTTTCGCGTCAAATTGGAAAATGATCACGTTATTTTGGCCATGAGCTCTGGCAAGCTGCGCAAAAATCGTATCAAGGTGTTGATCGGCGACCGGGTCAATGTGGAAATGACCCCCTATGACCTGACCAAGGGGCGCATCATCTTTCGCTTTAACAAATAGGGTTCGGCATCATGCGCCAGCGGCTGATTCTGGCCTCAGCCTCCCCCCGCCGATTGGAATTGTTGCGCCAAATTGGGGTGGAACCCGCCGCGGTCATTCCCGCCGATATTGATGAAACCCCCCTGCCCCGTGAGGTGCCCCACGGCTATGTGCGGCGCATTGCCGCCGCCAAGTTGCAGGTGGTGTGCGATCAACTGGCCGCCGCCAGTAGTAGTAGCAGCAGCAGCGCGGATACGCCGCCGCCGCCCACCTTTGTGCTGGCCGCCGATTCGATTGTGGCGGTTGGCCGACGCATTCTGGGCAAGCCCGCTGACGCGGTGGAGGCGGCCAAATTCTGGCGGCTGTACTCTGGCCGTCGCCATCGGGTGTACACGGGGGTGGCGCTGGCCAACCCTGCGGGCAAAATGGTGATAAAGGTGGCGATCACCCAGGTTCAGTTTAAATCGCTTAGCGAGGCGGAGATTGCCCGCTTTGTCGCCAGCAATGAATGGCAGGGTAAGGCGGGCGGCTATGCGATTCAGGGCGCGGCGGAGGCGTTTGTGCAATCGGTGTCGGGCAGCATCAGCAACATCATCGGCCTACCCCTGTGCCTGACCCGCAACCTGCTGCTCGGCAATGGCTGGATCGAGGATTAGGGCATTCTCCATTTAGCGGGCGGGCTGACGGGCGGCATAATCCGCTCAGGCGGCTAATCAGGCAGATGGGTGGGGGCGAAGAAAAAACATTCGCCGATGCGGTTGCGCAAGGCCTTACCCAGATCTTTACCCAATTGGCGCGCCTGATCAGCGGTGCTGTCCAGCTGCAGACGTTCAATCCTTTTGCCATCGGGGGTGGCCACCAAACCATCCAGGCGCAACAGCCCCGTGGCATCGTCGATAACTGCCAGGGCGGCAATCGGCGTGCGGCAGGAACCATCCAACACCCGCAACATTGCCCGCTCCGCCTGCACACAAATGGCGGTAGGGGTATGGTTGGCCGCGTCCAGCAGCGCCATCACCGCATCGTTGTTGGCCAGGCATTCGATCCCAATCGCCCCCTGCGCCACCGCCGGCAGCATGACATCGGTTGACAGAATCGCCGACGATTTATCCATCAGCGATAGGCGCTTAAGCCCCGCCACCGCCAATAGGGTGGCGGCAAACTCCCCCTCATCCAACTTGCGCAGGCGGGTTTGCACATTGCCGCGCAACAGCTCTACCCGCAAATCAGGGCGCAGGTGCAACAGCTGTGCCCGCCGCCGCAAACTGGCGCTGCCCACCTTGGCTCCATGCGGCAAGGCGGTAATGGTGTTGGCGATCGGCGACATCATCGCATCGCGGGGATCCTCACGCGGCAGTACCGCCCCAATCACCAGCCCATCAGGCAAAATGGTGGGCAGATCCTTCATCGAATGAACGGCGATATCGATGGCGCCACACAGCAACGCCTCCTCAATTTCCTTGGTAAACAGCCCCTTGCCGCCAATGTCGCTGAGCGATCGTTCCAGAAAGCGATCACCGCTGGTTTGAATCACCTCAATCTTCACCGCATTGGGGGCGGCCAGGCGGTGATCAAAACGTGCCAGATATTGCCAAACCTCCGCCGCCTGTGCCAACGCCAGGGGGCTACCGCGGGTACCAATGGTCAGGGGAAGGCGCATGGGGTGTTAACAACAAAAAGCAAACTTGCCTTGCTTTAGCACCGCTGCCCCCCCTTGGCCAGCAAAACCCGCTACTCGACAGCAGATTCTGTCGCGGATTCGGCGGTGGATTCGGGCAATTGCAGCATCAGCCAGCCGTCCTTCAGATTGACCGTCGGCACCCATGCCTTGCTGAACGGAACGGCCATGTTGGCCACCGCCGCCAGCTTAGGGTCATTGGGGTTCAGCCAGCGGATAACCAACAGATCGCCCGCGCCGTGATTCTCCACCGTTTGCACCACCCCTAACGGCTGGGCGGCTGGATCCACCACCCGCAGGCCGATTAGATCTGCCCAATAAAACTCCTCATCCTCATCCAATTTGGGCAGCTGGCCACGATCGACATACAGCCAACGACCTGACCAGGCCTCCGCCGCCGTGCGATCGGCCACGCCATCACAGGTCACCAACAGCATATCCCCCTGCATCGCTTGCAGCTTCAGGCGCACCACCACCCCCTCAGCGGTCACCAGGGGTTGATAGTCCAACAATTGCTCTGGCGGGCTGGTATGGCTTTTGATCTTCAAACCGCCGCGCACCCCATGCGGCCGCACCACCTGCGCGACAGGAATCAGATGTTCAGGCAGTTGTTCAGGCGGCATTGATGGTTTCGGATGCCATGGTTTTGGACTCCATGCCTTGGGTGGGGCAGGCACCACCCCCCGCCTGTTGCATCAACTTGCGATGGCGGGCACGAAAGCGGGCTTTGTCATCCTCACTGCTCTGGTCGATACAGCGGTGGCAGGAAACCCCCTCCTCAAACTCGGTGCGCAAACGATCTTGCCCTGACAACGGATCGCCGCAGCAAAAACATTGGCTATAGAGGCTGGTGGTCAGGCCGTGGCCAACCGCGACACGGCGATCAAAGACATAACAGTCCCCCTGCCACTTGCTGGCATCGGGCGCCACCTCCTCCAAATACTTAAGGATGCCGCCCTGCAGGTGATAGACTTCGGCAAATCCCTCGGCCTTCATAAAGGCCGATGCCTTTTCACAACGAATGCCACCGGTGCAAAACATCGCAATCTTTTTTTGCTTAGCCTCAGCCAGCTGGTTGCGAATAAAATCGGCCAGATCCGTAAATTGCTGAATGGGCGGCACCACCGCGCCCTCAAAACTGCCAATAGCTGTTTCATAGTCGTTGCGCGTATCCAACACCACCACATCGGGATCGGCCAACAGCTGATTCCAATCCCTTGGCGGCACATAGGTGCCAACCTGTTGATTGGGATCGGCGGCGGGTTGACGGAAGGTGATAATTTCTTTTTTTAAACGAATTTTCAGGCGATTAAAGGGCTTTTCAAGCGCGGATGAAAATTTCACTTCGGCCAGCTGCAACCCAACCTGATTCTGCAGCTCTTGCAACATTTGCTCCATCGCGGCGGGCGTGCCGGCCAGGGTTCCATTCACCCCCTCAGGCGCCACCAACAAACTGCCGCAGAGATCCAATGCCGCAAAACATGGGCGCAGGCGGTCGCACAGGCCGACGGGGTCGGCAATGGTGGTAAATCGGTAAAAGGCGGCCACGGTGTAATTCATAACTTTTTCATAGCGCAAAATTCTGTCAAAAGGAACAGGTCAAAAATGGTGCTGGTCTAAATTGGATAAATCAGCTATTCTGTTCGCCTTGTGAAATTGCCGCGCCCTGTAAAAACCTGTGGCGTTGCGGTAACCACAGTTTTTGTCACAGTCGATTTTGTTGGACGGTACCGATGGGGCTAAGTTTAAAACAGCAGTTAAATGAGCTTTTGGCGGAGCACCAAGATCTGGATATGATGATTGATCGCCTTTCTGAAGATCCAGGTGTGGATCAATTGAGCATTCAACGACTTAAAAAGCGCAAATTGGCCTTAAAAGATCAGATTGAGCAGGTGCGATCCCTGATTCTGCCCGATATTATCGCTTAACAGACAGATTTATCATAGTTTTGGCGCGGTATCAGGCGTGAACGGTGGGGATGCACCGGATCATAGTATTTAACATAGGCGTTGGGGATATAGGGGTATTGCCGCGGCCGCCAAAGCATTTCTTCCCCCTCCGCCCTCCCATGCTGACCATAATCGGACAGCACGATCGAAACCGATGCTTGGCAGGGGTTTTCTTGCCGCCCCAACAACAAATTGATGGCAAGCTGTAAATTTTGCCAGCCATCACTGGCGGATCCATTGGCCAATGGCAGCATCGATCCCGTCAAAATGACGGTCTTATCATGACCCGCCGCCGCCCAATCCGTCATCGCCTGATGCATGGCCTCCGCCGCCCGCAACAGCGCATCGGTTCCAAAGGTGACCAGGATATTGGGGTGGTTAGCGGTTGCGACATGCTGAACCAGCTGTTGCATATAGGTGTCATCAATATCCTTGGAATCGCGCTGTTCCATTTCCAGCAAGTCATAATCGCTGGCGGTCAGGCCAAAGATGGGCTGATGCAGGGCATCGCGCACGGTGTTGATGGGTGCGGGGGCAAAGGCAACATGCTTAGGGGGGCGTTCCCCCTGCGCAACGGCGCCAATGGTGCCACCTGTTGTTATAATCAATAAGGGCTTTTGCATGAAATTGTTGCCGTCAATGATATTGTAATCAGTTGTTTGTAAAATGGTAACCATGACCATGACGCCGCCGCCTTTTTCCACGGGATCCCTCCTGCTGGTAAAAGCTGGTATTCAGCGCCATAGTCATCATCTTAGCCTATAGCCCATAAGCTGCCTATGCCTTTCACGCCACATTAGCCTGGGAACATTGATGTCAAGCCGCAGCAGCCTGTCTATTCGCGTAAAGCTCAGCCTGATTACCATGGCCACCTCAATGCTGGCCATGGTCGTGACCTATGTCATCCTGGCGGTGTTGGCCTGGAATCTGGTTAACCGCGATATCCAGCAACAGGGGGCATCGCTGACCCGCATGATTGCCCTGAACAGCCAACAAGCGATACGGTTTGAAAATTCCCAACAGGCTCAACAGCTGCTGATGGGTTTAGGCACCCTGCCCCAGGTTGTTAAGGCGCAAATCACCCTGGCGGATGGCACCCCGCTTGCCAATTTTAATGGTCAAAACGAACCAGCGCTTGAAACAAAAAAAGGCCTTCTGGAATCCAAAATTGCCAGTTTCACGGAAAAAATCGTTTTTGAGGATGAAACCATTGGTTGGGTGCGCCTGTGGATTAATGGTGGGCAGCTTCTTCAGGATTTCAATGTTATTTCTGTTTCATCGGCTCTAATCCTGCTGGGATGCTTTATTGGCGCGCCAATCTTAGCAACCCTTTCCCACCGCTTTATTGCCTTCCCTATCCTAAAACTGGCCATTGGCCTTAAGGTTGTTTCAGGGCAACGGGATTTTTCGGTGCGCTTAGAAAAACAAAGCAATGATGAAATTGGGGTGCTGGTTGATGGCTTTAACGACCTGCTGACCCAAATTCAATTGCGCACCTCCGCCCTATCCAAAGCCAATAAAGAGATGGAGGGGGTGGCGGTTGAAGCGCAACGGGCGCAACAAAAAGCTGAACAGGCCAATATCGCGAAATCCAGCTTTTTAGCGCGGGTTAGCCATGAAATTCGTACCCCCATGAACGGCATTTTGGGCATGTCTGATTTGTTGCGCCAAACCGAACAAAGCAGCCAACAGCGCCATTATACTGAGGTCATTCGATCCTCAGGAAAAAATTTGTTAATGTTAATCAATGATATTCTGGACTTTTCCAAAATTGAGGCAGGCAAAATGAGCTTGGCCGATATTCCCTATAACATTTACGAATTGGTTCAGGAGGTTTGCCAGTTCCTGTCGCTTCAAGCGCACAAAAAGGGGGTGGAGATTCTGTATTCCATCACGCCCAACACCCCCATGATGTTGCGTGGCGACCCCTATCGATTGCGGCAAATCTTGATCAACCTGTTGAACAACGCCATCAAATTCACCGAAAGGGGGGAAATCGTCGTTAAAGTGGTGGGAACAGCAAACAGCGACGGAACCATCCACCTAAGAATTGATGTGCGCGATACCGGGGTTGGCATTGAGCAGGCGGTGCAAGACAAAATTTTTGAGGCATTTTCTCAGGCGGATGAGGAAACCAGCATCCGCCACGGGGGGACAGGCCTTGGCCTGTCGATTGTACGGCAGCTGATTAACCTGTTCGGGGGGAAGATGGGGGTGTTAAGCGCCATGGGCTATGGATCCACCTTCTGGATTGAATTTAATCAGGCGGTTGGATCTTACGGCGATGCCATTACCCTGGATTTGCGCGATCGCTATCATGCAACCGATGTGGTGGTTTGCAGCCCGAACAGCAGCCTATGCGGTATTGTGCAAGATATGTTGTTGGCTCTTGGCATTAAAGGTCGCAACATCAACACCCTGGATCTGCTGACGGACAGCTCGCTGCGATCCAAACATTACTTGATTATCATGGATATCGGGCTGGGGGATCCATCACCCGCAATGACCAAGCTAAATCGCTACCTAGCACAGCATCCTGAGGATGCGGTCATGCTGTTGGCCTCTTACAACGAAGAAATGGCGGAACGGCAGGGGGATGAGAATTTTCCCAAATTGTACAAACCCTTCAGCTATCACGATCTGCAAAAAACTCTACTGGGTGAAACCCTGATTCCCCAGGGTGGCCGCCAGGATCCAGGTGGGATGCCGGCTGTGCGGCCACAATTCCAGGCGCGATTGCTGCTGGCTGAAGACAATCCCGTGAATCAGGAAATTTCTGGAGCCTTGGTGCGCAGCTTTGGTTGCCGCTATGACCTGGCGCAGGATGGTCATCAGGTTTTGTCCTATCTGGCGCATAACCGCTATGACGCCGTGTTGATGGATTGCGAAATGCCCTCCATGAATGGCTTTGAGGCCACCAGAGAAATTCGGCAGCGCGAAGCGGCGGGCGATTGTTTTCAAACCGATCAAAGCCGCGCTGTCCATTCCGTAGTACCGATCATTGCTGTCACCGCCCTGGCCGTAATCGGGGATGAGGAGCGGTGCCGCCAAGCTGGTATGGACGATTACCTCAGCAAACCTTTTGGATCACCGGAATTGTGGCGTATCCTGGATCGCTGGCTAAGCCCCGCAGCAAGAATAGAGGCGGATACCATGCCTCCCATCGACAATCCTATTGTGCCGTCAGCGCCTGAAGCAGAGGTTATGAAATCATCCCCCGCTCAGCCGCAACCCTTTGCCTCCGCCGATTGCGCTTTAATCCAAAAGAAACTTGAGGAAATCGCCATGCTGGGTGGTGGTGATGAAGAAGGAGCCGCCTTTGTCGAAAAAATTATCAGCCTGTTTTTAACCGACACCGAGGCCGCTATTCATGTGATTAATCAATCATTTATAGACCAAGATGGACAAGGCGCTTCGGCCGCCGCCCACAAAATTAAATCGGCCGCCGCCAACATTGGCGCGATGAGCCTGTCATTCCACGCAAAAGAAATTGAACTTAACGCCAGAAATCAGTTAAATTCAAATCTCGAGCACCACCTCAGCAGTCTTAGGCAAGAATTCTCATGCGTTCAACAGGACCTTTCCCGCCTATTGGCCTTCCCCCAGTAGGCACCAACTCCGAAGAGACGCGGTCAACAGCTCAATTGCTGGAAATGCTCAGCCGTATGCCACGGCTGGTCGGGGGGGCGTCGCCATCTATTTTGGTGGCCGAAGACGACATGATGACCCGCATGCTGATGCGTAAGGCGCTGGTGCAGGCGGGCTATCAAGTCTTAGAGGCTGAGAATGGCTACAGCGCCCTCAAAATGTTTGATCAGCAGCGCCCCGATGTTGTCCTGCTGGACGTGATGATGCCCCAAATCGATGGATTTTCGGTCTGTGAGGAAATTCGCCAACGTCCTGGTGGCGACAGCGTGCCGGTGCTGATTGTTACTGGATTAGAAGACATTGATTCTATTACCCGCGCCTATGATGTGGGCGCCACCGACTTTATTACCAAACCGATTAACTGGATGGTGCTTAGTCATCGTGTTCGCTACGCCCTACGGGTTAGTCAGGCGCAAGAAGAAATGCTGAAGAATCAGGCACAGCTGGTGGCCGCCCAACGCATTGCCCATATGGGCAATTGGGAATGGCAATTAGAGGGGCAGAATGTTTTAGACTTTTCTATTGAGGCCAGTCGTATTTTGGGACTGTCGGAGGAGCCTAGGCAATTCGCCCTGCCCGAACTTTATGGGCTGGTTCACCCCGATGATCTGCCCGCGGTTAAAGAATTTTTTGAGGGGCTACGCCACAACCATAAACCCGCGGCCATTGACCATCGTATCGTTCTGCCCAACATGGCTGAGCGGGTGGTGCATCAGGTGGCGGAAATTCGCCAAAGTGATGATGGCCGCCAAACCGTGCTGGGGATTATTCAGGATATCAGCGAGCGTAAACGGGTTGAGGAA
>CAISOG010000123.1 GCA_903887035.1 uncultured Holosporaceae bacterium
ACTATTTGAATGAAAAATTAGCCAATAGATTCGGATTGGGCCCCCAACCTTTTTATCTTGGAAAATATGACCCAGATACAGAACCTGGTGCTGTACCTGGATTTGTATTTTGTGATGAAAATGATAAATCCTGTTTGCGTGAGTATCCTGATATCATTGTAACAATGACATCATTCCAAACAGAAATAATAGCGTTAAATGCTATACAAGAAATCAACGCATTTATTAATCAAGGCCGTTCCCAATAGTTTCGGCTTCTTCTAAGCTAACCCACCGCCCGCAATTCGATGCTGCGGTGGTGGGCGGCGGCGGTGGCGGCGGCCATCAGCTCGGCTAGGCCGTGGGGCGATTGCATCAGCACGCCAAGGGCGGCTGCCGTCGTGCCGGCGGGGCTGGTCACCTGTTGCCGAAGTTCCGTCGCGCTGCAATCCCCCTGCCGCTGCCTAAGCAACTGCCCGCTGCCCGCCAGGGTTTGCAGCACCAGGGTCTCAGCAACCTCCGCCGACAATCCCAAATCCTGCGCCGCCGCCATCAAACATTCGGCCAGATAGAACAGATAGGCGGGGCCACTGCCCGAAATGGCGGTAACCGCATCCATCGCCCCCTCATCCTGCACCAACAGGCTGTGCCCCATACTGCCCAACACCGCCTCTACCCGCGCCTGCACCATCGGCGGCAGCGGGCTGGCCGTGCACCAGGCGGTTATCCCCTGGCCAATCACAGCGGGCAGGTTGGGCATCGCCCGCACCAGATAAACGCCATCCGCCGCATCAGCCAAAGCATTGTGACCCAGGCTATCTTTGCCCAACCCCTGCGCCAGTTGCGCCAGCGTTATCCCCGCCGCAATCGAAATCACCACCGGCTTGGCGGACAGATAGGGGGTCAGCTGTGGCAACAGCTCCATCACCTGCTGCGGCTTAACCGCCAACACCACCACATCGGGGGCATAGTCGGCGGGCAAATCGCCCAACTGGTGATAAAAGCTTACCCCCGAATCTTGCGGAACATGGCGCGGTTGCGGGTCAACCACCCGCGCTGTCAACCCCCGCCCCAGGCTGGCCAGCATGCCCGCCAGCATCGCCCCCCCCATCTGGCCGCAACCGATTTGCAGCAGATTGATGCTTTGCGCCACCCGTTTAGGCCTCCCCCACGGTGTCCAGCAGGGCGCTATCCAACGCTTGCTGGCTGCCCTGCCCCCCCCAAACCAGGTATTGCACCGCGGGGAAATAGCGGTCGCATTCGGTTAAGGCCAGCTGCACCAGCTGATCCATTTGACTAAGCGGCAGGCCATCTAAGCCGGCCAGCATCAGGCCACAGCGAAAGGTCAACAACCCCTCATCCCCTGCCCAGGAAAAATGCCCCAACAACAAACGCTCATTCATATGCATCAGCAAATCGGCCATTTCCGGGCGGCGATGCAACGGCAAATGGCAATCAAAGCCACAGGCCATCGACAACACCTCCTGCTGCGGCAACCAACAGAACAACAGGTTGTAGTGCGCCCATCGCCCCTGGATATGCAGGCATAGCTCGGTTTCGCTTAAGCGGGTGAACGCCCAATCCAACTCCTCAACCCAGGATTCCAGTTGGTTTAGCGGGTTGGAAACAGCCGTTGCAGGCTGCAACAGGCTGATTTTCATGGTTTAGGGCTTTTCTTGGTGGGCGGATGGGGTGTCTGCCGTTTTGCTGGCCTTTTTGGGTTTGGCGGCTGTAGTCTTGGGGACGGGCGCGGCACTCTCCACGGCCAACAGCCGCGCCTCCACCGCCGCCAAGCGATCCTCCAGCGCACTCATCTGATCCTGCTGCACCAAATTCAGCTTAGCCAGAGTAGCCTCCACCGTGCTGTGCACAAAGGATCGCATCTGTTCCTGCGCGGCGGCGGCCATTTTCAAACCGCCCTGCCCCAACCCTTGGCCTATCGCCGCCAACTCCTCCCACCAGCGGGCTGCATTAGCGCCAGCAAAGCCGCCGCCTGCAAAGCCGCCACCAGAATCCCCGCCAGAATCAGCGCCCGACTTTTCTGCCCCTTTTGGGTTGGGGGCATGTTCATCGGCGCTATGATGGGGATCGTTTTTTGAAGAAGTCGTCATAATCTCAACCTTTTGTTAACCACCAACACGATAGCATTATATCAAGAAATCGCCAAGCATTATCAGCGCTTAAGGGAGCTTTCCTCATGATTGTTATTACGGGAGGGGCTGGATTTATCGGCTCTAACTTGGTTGCCGCCTTGCAAGCTGCGGGTGAATATGACGTGGTTGTTTGCGACAAAATGGATCACCCGCACAAATGGGAAAATTTGGCGCAGACGGAGATTGCCGATTTCGTCTATCCCGATGATTTGTTTGATTTTCTTGATCGACACGCCGCCCAGATTAACGTGATTTATCATTTGGGCGGGATTACCAACACCACCGCCACCGATCCCGAAAGCGTGATTTTGAGCAATTTTGGCCTGTCGCGCAACCTGTGGGATTGGTGTTGCAAACGCGGAACCCGCCTGATTTACGCCAGTGACGCCGCCACCTATGGCCTGGGTGAGGCGGGATTTGAGGATGGATTTGATTGCGACACGCTGAAAAAATTGCGCCCCCGCACCCTGTATAGCTGGAGCAAGCATCTGTTCGACCAACGCATCGCCCGCCAGTTGCTGTCGCGGCGGGATAAGCCGACCCAATACGCTGGCCTTAAGCTGTTCAGCGTTTATGGCCCGCATGAGGAGCATAAGGCGAACCAGCGCAGCGTCGCGCGCCAGCTGATTGACCAGGTTGAGGGTGAGGGGGTGATACGGCTGTTCAAATCGGGGCGAGCCGACATTGCCCATGGGGATCAACGCCGCGATTTTGTGCATGTGCATGACGTGGCCAACCTGCTTGTCTGGCTGTTGCAAAATCCCGACGTCAACGGGCTGTTTAACGTCGGCACCGGGCGGGCGCGCAGTTTTAATGAGCTGGCGGCGGCGGTGATGATCACCACGGGCAAGGATAAGGCCGCCATCGACTATATCGATATGCCAGAGGGGATGGAGTCGACCTATCAATACCTGGCGGAGGCCAAGTTGGATCGGCTGCGCGCCGCGGGCTATACCGCGCCCTTTCGCCAGATTGAACAGGGCGTCAAAGACTATGTGGCATGGCTGAAAAATCGGGGGTAAGCAGCCCTGCTATTCCATGCGTTTCTCCGCGGTCATCCTACCCCCGCTATTGCCGCCTCTCTGTTGTCATCCTACCCCCTGTGGGTAGGATCTACTCCCCGCGCCGCTTGTACAACGGTTAGGATTTGAGATTCTCCCCACAAGGGGGAGAATGACTATCTTTGATGTAGGGGGGTGGGTAGGATGACAGTGTTGATTTTGTTTGCCTTACTGTCATTTCCGCGCAGGCGGGGGATCCATGCGATAGCACGGCCATATTGCGTTTTGGATGTTGCTAGACTCCCGCCTACGCGGGAGTGACGACCTTTTTTGTTGCCCCGCTATTGCCGCCTCTCCGTTGTCATCCTACCCCCTGTGGGTAGGATCTACTCCCCGCGCCGCTTGTACAACGGTTAGGTTTTGAGATCCTACCCACAAGGGGTAGGATGACCATCTTTGATGTAGGGGGGGGCGGCGGCAAGGCAGACGGGTTAGGGGGACGGATCCTTCGGTGCGGGGTTCAACGGTTGGCTGGCCGCCCTTTGTGCCCGCGCCAGCTGTTCGGGGGTTAGCTTTTTTTCAGTAATGTCAAGACCCTTAGAGGCATTCTCATTCCCCTGCGCCGCCGCCCGCGCAAACCAAATATAGGCTGTTTCATAATCCCTCGTTACCCCATGACCATTGCCATACATCGCACCGAGATTGTATTGCGCCGCTGCAATTCCCTGCTAAGCCGCTTTGCGATACCATTTAACCGCTTCGGCATAATCCCTCGTTACGCCCCAACCGTTAGCGTACATCCCACCGAGGTTATATTGCGCCATCGCATAGCCCTGTTCTGCCGCTTTGCGATACCATTTGACTGCTTCGGAATAATCTTTCGTTACAACTTGACCTTTTTCATACATCACACCGAGGTTATATTGCGCCACCGCATTACCCTGTTCAGCCGCTTTGCGATACCATTTAACCGCTTCGCCATAATCCCTCGTGACCCCCTGACCGTTATCGTACATCACACCGAGATTGTATTGCGCCTCTGCAATTCCCTGTTCCGCCGCTTTGCGAAACCATTTCGCCGCTTCGGCATAATCCCTCGTTACCCCCTGACCCTCATCATACATCACACCGAGATTGGATTGCGCCTTCGCATAGCCCTGTTCTGCCGCTTTGCGAAACCATTTAACCGCTTCGGCATATTCCCGCGTTACCCCTTGGCCTTGATAATACATCCCACCGAGGTTATATTGCGCCGCTGCATCGCCCTGTTCAGCCGCTTTGCGATACCATTTGACTGCTTCGGAATAATCTTTCGTTACACCCTGACCTTTTTCATACATCAAACCGAGATTGTATTGCGCCGCCGCATCGCCCTGTTCAGCTTTGGTGCGCGTTTCGGCAAAGGGGGGAGCATCGGCCGCGTGTGACAACGCAGGCAAAGCCAAGAACATCAGCAACAACAAGGAGAAGAAACGTTTCATCATCAGTTTTTCTGTACGGGGTTACGCGGTGTTAGCGGCTTACAAGGCAGCTCACAAGACTGTCTTAACGACTGCAGGCAGCATAAGGCAAAAATCTGCCACCATCAATACCTCTCAATCCCCTACTCCCACTCGATGGTGCCGGGGGGTTTGGAGGTGATGTCATAGGTGACGCGGTTGATGCCGGGCACCTTATTGATGATGCGGGTGGCCAGCTGCACCAGAAATTCTGGCGGAAAGGGGAAAACATCGGCGGTCATGCCATCGGTGGAGGTCACCGCGCGCAGGGCGCAGGCATAGTCATAGGTGCGGCCATCGCCCATCACCCCAACGGTTTTGACGGGCAACAGCACGGCAAAGGCTTGCCAGATTTTGTCGTAATACCCCGCCTCCCGCAGGGCGCTGATATACTCATGATCGGCGGCGCGCAGCAGCGCCAACTTCTCCCGACTGATGCCGCCAGGCAGGCGGATGGCCAGCCCCGGCCCAGGGAAAGGATGCCGCCCCAGCAGGCTGGCGGGCAGACCCAGCTCACGCCCCAACACCCTAACCTCATCCTTAAACAACAGGCGCAGAGGCTCCACCAGCTCAAAGCGCAAGCGTTCGGGCAGGCCGCCGACATTGTGGTGCGATTTGATGGTGGCCGATGGCCCACCGCTGGCCGACACCGACTCAATCACATCGGGGTACAACGTCCCCTGCGCCAAAAATTTAATGCTGCCAGCCGCGCCGAATTTCAGGCAGGCTTGCTCAAACACCTCAATAAAGGTCGCGCCGATGATTTTGCGCTTTTCCTCAGGCTCCACCACCCCGTCCAGCCGCCCCAAAAACAGCTCACTGGCATCGACAATCTCAACGGGCAGCTTGGCCTGTTCCACCAACATCTGCATCACCTCAGCCGCCTCATTGTGGCGCAGCAGGCCGTTATCGACGAAAAAGCAGTGCAGCTGATCCCCGACCGCCTGATGCAACAGGGCGGCGGTAACCGCCGAATCGACGCCACCAGAAATGCCGCAAACCACCTTTTCACTGCCGATTTGTGCGCGCAGCTTGGCAATCGCCTCATCCTTATAATTGGCCATTTGCCAATCGGGCTGGCACCCCGCGATGCGGAACAAAAAGTTGCGAATCAGGCGATCGCCATCGGGGGTGTGCACCACCTCCGGATGAAACTGCACGCCGTAACGTTTGGCATTTTCATTGGCCATCAGGGCTATCGGCGCGGCATCGCTTTGCGCCACCAGCTGGAACCCTGGCGGAATCGCCGTGACCTTGTCCCCATGGCTCATCCACACGGTGTAATCCTGCCCCTGCTGCCACACCCCCTGTAACAGCGGGGAATCGGCCACCACCCGCACGCTGGCACGGCCAAATTCCCGCCCGGGGGAGGATTCAACCCGCCCGCCCAGGCTGTGTGCCATCAGCTGCTGCCCATAGCAAATGCCCAACAGCGGCAACGGGGTTTGCCAAAATTCAGCGGGCAGGTTGGGCCCCCCGTCGGCAACACTGGCGGGCCCACCCGACAGAATAATGCCCTTAACGGCTGTATCCGCCGCCAATCTGGCCAAGGTTGCATCGTGATAGGGCATGATTTCGCAGTAAACACCCGCCTCCCGCACGCGGCGGGCTATCAGCTGGGTAACCTGGCTGCCGAAATCGATAATGATAATGTCGCTTTTCATAGGGCATCTTTGCCACATCCTGACCACAGCGTAAAGGCGGATTCGTCGATTTTGTCATCCCAACGAAATTGGCACGCTTCATGCATCTTAGTCCGTGTAGAGGAGATGTCATGACCCGTATTAGCCATTTAAAACGCTTTACCACCATGCTGCTAAGCCTGTCGTTAATTCTGACGGGCTGGTCAACCCCCGCCCATGCATCCGCCCGCCTTAAGGATATCGCCAATGTTCAGGGGGTTCGGGACAACCTGTTGGTTGGATACGGCCTGGTCGTTGGGCTGAACGGTACGGGTGACAAACTATCCTCAGCCATGTTTACCCGCGAAAGTTTGATTGCGATGTTGGAACGGCTGGGCGTTAATGCCCGCGACGACAAATTGGATGCCAAAAATATCGCGGCGGTGATGGTGACCGCCACCCTGCCCCCCTTTACCCGCCAGGGTAGCCGCATCGACGTCACCGTTTCCGCCTTGGGCAGCAGCAGTTCGTTGCAGGGCGGAACCCTGCTGGTGACACCGCTGATGGGGGCGGACGGCGAAGTCTACAGCGTCGCCCAGGGCAGCGTGGCCATCGCCGGCTTTCAGGCGCAGGGGGCTTCAGGATCCAGCGTGACGCGCGGCGTGCCAACGGTTGGCCGTATCGCCAGCGGCGCCATTGTGGAGCGTGAGTTGAGCTTTGACTTTAACAACCTGAACAGCATCAACCTTAGCCTTCGCAACCCCGATTTTACCACCGCCGACCGCATCGCCCAAACCATCAATAAAGCGTTGAAACAGGGTGTGGCTTTCCCAACCGACCCGGCCACCGTAACGGTGCAGGTGCCATCCAGCTACAAACAAAATCTGGTGGCGATGATTACCGATATTGAACAGCTGCCGATTGAGGTTGACCAGCCCGCCAAGGTGGTGATTGACGAGCAATCCGGCGTGATTGTCATCGGCCAGAACGTCCGCATCTAACCCGTGGCCATCGCCCAAGGCAACCTGACCATCCGCATCACCGAAACCCCCCAAGTGTCACAGCCCAACGCCTTTAGCCAAGGCGGCACGACTGAGGTGGTACCACGCAGCCAGATTCAGGTGGATGAACAGGCCGATCGCAAGCTGGCCGTCCT
Source organism: uncultured Holosporaceae bacterium (assembly GCA_903887035.1). Lineage (GTDB taxonomy): Bacteria > Pseudomonadota > Alphaproteobacteria > CAISOG01 > CAISOG01 > CAISOG01. Next base: position 7,411 of record CAISOG010000123.1, read on the forward strand.
GAACAGTGGCGTCAGCCTGCAAGAAATGGTCAACGGCCTGAACTCCCTAGGTATTGGCCCCCGCGACATGATTACCATCCTGCAAGCCATCAAGGCGGCGGGTGCCATGCAAGCCGAAATTGAGGTGATGTAAGCCATGATTGACCCCATCTTTCCCCCCACCCCATCCAAAATGCCGATGGCTTCCAGACTGATGGTGCCCCCATCATCCCAGCAGGGGGGTGCCCAATCGGCTGTTAACCACGAACAGGTACGCAAAACGGCGCAGGATTTTGCCGCCGTCTTCTTCCAAGAAATGCTGCAACCCATGTTTGATAGCCTGCCAACCGATGGAGCCTTTCACGGCGGGCATGCCGAAAACGTCTTCCGCGGCCAGCTGTTGCAGGAATATGGCAAGATTATTGCCAAAAGCCCCAGCAGCGCTCCGCTGGTTGATTCCCTAACCCACCAAATCTTGAAACTACAGGAGACCCCCCATGGCAACTAACAAAATTACTGCGCTGCTTAGCGCTATGGAAAAACTGATGAGCCTGGCTCAAAGTGAAACCGAACTGCTGAAAAAGCGTGAATACAAAAAAGCCGCCACCCTTTTGTCCGAAAAACAAAAACTGGCCAGTGAGTATGAACAACAATCGGCCTACCTTCGCGGGGATCCAGAGCTGTTCCGCAATTTGGACTCATCGGCGGTTGATCGCCTGAAAACCGTGGCGGGGCAATTCCACCAAACCCTGGACACCAACATGAAAACTCTGTCCGCCGCCCGTGAAGCTGGCGACCGCCTGGTCAATGCCATCCGCAACGCGGTGATCGAGGATGAAGGGCGGGATCGTGGCTATGGCAACCTGATTGCCCAGACCAAGACCACCAAATCCAGCC
>CAISOG010000124.1 GCA_903887035.1 uncultured Holosporaceae bacterium
GCCATTGTCAAACAACGCATCCACCGATTCTTGCAACATCCGTTTTTCGTTGCGGATGATGATTTGCGGCGCGCGCAGCTCAATCAGGCGCTTTAGGCGGTTGTTACGGTTGATAACGCGGCGGTACAGATCGTTAAGATCGGAACTGGCAAAGCGACCGCCATCCAAAGGCACCAGCGGGCGCAACTCTGGTGGAATAACCGGCACAACGTCCAACACCATCCATTCGGGGCGCGCACCCGCACCCAAGAAGGCCTCAACCACCTTTAGGCGTTTAACCAATTTGGTGCGACGGGTTTCGGAGTTGGTTTCGGCCAGCTCATCGACCACCGAAACGCGCTCTTTTTCCAGCTCCAGCTGTGACAACATCGTCTTAATAGCCTCGGCACCGATACCAGCGGTAAAGGTATCCTCACCATACTCATCAATCGCCTGCTGATACTCATCCTCTGACAACAATTGGTGCAGTTTGAGCGCGGTCAGGCCAGGCTCCATCACCACATAGTTCTCAAAATACAAAATCTTTTCCAGCTCAGACATGGTCATGTCCAGCAACAGGCCAACCCGACTAGGCATCGATTTCATGAACCAAATGTGGGCAACCGGCGCCGCCAGTTCAATATGACCCATGCGGTCACGACGCACCTTTGACAAGGTTACCTCAACGCCACATTTTTCACAGATAATACCGCGATATTTCATGCGCTTATACTTACCGCACAGGCATTCATAGTCGCGGATTGGCCCAAAAATACGGGCACAGAACAACCCGTCCCGCTCAGGCTTAAAGGTACGATAATTGATCGTTTCAGGCTTTTTGACCTCGCCAAATGACCAGGAACGGATGCGATCCGGGCTGGCGATACCAATTTGTATGGCATCAAAGGCGGTGTTCACGGCAGCTGGCTGGCTGAAAAGATTCACGATATCGTTCAAGGTATCACTCCTGTATAATCAAATAAAATAGCTTAGGCAGCTTCTTCCTGTTCACTTTGATCGGACAACCCTGCTGGGGTTCCGTCTTCGAACGCCATATCCTGTTCTTCTGCACTGTTAATCAAATCAACATTCAGCCCCAGGCTGCGCAGTTCTTTGACCAGAACATGGAAGGATTCCGGAATGCCCGCCTCAAAGTTGTCTTCACCGCGCACGATGGATTCGTACACCTTAACACGGCCAGAAACATCGTCGGATTTCACCGTCAACATTTCCTGCAGGGTATAGGCAGCTCCATAGGCTTGCAGTGCCCAACATTCCATCTCACCAAAGCGCTGACCACCAAATTGTGCCTTACCGCCCAAGGGTTGTTGTGTCACCAAGCTGTATGGACCGACCGAGCGTGCGTGGATTTTATCATCGACCAAGTGGTGCAGTTTCAGCATGTACATGTAGCCGATGGTGGTTTTGCGCTCAAAAGCCTCACCACTACGGCCGTCAAACAGCTGCACTTGACCAGAGGTGTCCAGGCCAGAAGCCCGCAACAGATCCTCAATGTCCTTTTCCGTCGCGCCGTCAAATACTGGCGTTGCAAAGGGTACCCCCTTACGAATATTGCCAGCCAATTCGACCAATTGACGATCGCTAATGCCCTGCAGCAATTCGGTGGTGCCATCGGTTTTGACGGTGTCATAAACCTCAACAACCTTATTGCGAAGGCTTGTCAGCGCCTTTTTGCTGGTATCATTCGACCCGGCAGTCACGGCTTGATAAGCCTCATAGGCTTGTCGCACTTGCTTGCCCAGGCCAGCCAACGCCCAACCCAGGTGGGTTTCCAGAATTTGCCCAACGTTCATCCGTGATGGCACACCCAGGGGGTTCAGCACGATATCAACCGATGTTCCATCCTCTAGGAATGGCATATCCTCCACCGGCATAATCCGCGAAACCACACCCTTGTTCCCGTGACGACCAGCCATCTTATCGCCTGACTGAATTTTCCGCTTAACAGCTAAGAAAACCTTAACCATTTTCATCACGCCTGGCGGCAAATCATCACCGCGTTGCAACTTCAGCACGCGGTTTTCAAAGCGCGCCTTAACGTTATCAACGGCGTTATCAAACTGCTTCGACAGTGCCTCAATCTGATCCATCACCTTGCTGTCTTTGATGACCAGCTGGCGCCATTGGCCAGGGGTCAGCTCTGCCAGCAAGACTTCGTTGATGTTGGTGCCCGACTTGACGCCCTTGGGGCCACTGCCAACCACTTGGTCAATCAGCAACGGCTTTAGGCTGTCAAAGAAGTTGCGCTCCAAAACCTTGCGCTCATCGTCACGGTCTTTGGCCAAACGCTCAATCTCTGCCCGCTCAATGGCCAGGCTACGTTCATCCTTATCGACGCCGCGGCGTGAGAAGACGCGAACCTCAACCACCGTCCCAGTAATCCCTGGCGGAACGCGCAGGCTGGAATCCTTAACATCGGCGGCCTTTTCACCAAAAATGGCGCGCAGCAGCTTTTCTTCAGGCGTCATTGGCGATTCCCCTTTCGGGGTCACTTTACCAACCAGAATATCGCCCGCCGCAACCTCAGCACCGATGGTGATAATCCCCGCCTCATCGAGATTGCGCAGGGCTTCCTCACTAACATTCGGAATATCGCGGGTAATTTCTTCCTGACCCAATTTGGTATCGCGTGACATCACCTCAAATTCTTCGATGTGAATAGAAGTGTAAACGTCGTCCGCCACCAACTTCTCCGACACCAAAATTGAGTCCTCAAAGTTGTAACCATTCCACGGCATAAAGGCCACCAGGGCGTTGTAGCCGAGAGCCAATTCGCCCATTTCGGTACAGGGCCCATCGGCCATGATATCACCGCTTTTGACCACATCGCCAACCTTGACCAAGGGGCGCTGGTTGATGCAGGTGCTTTGGTTCGAACGCTGGAATTTTTCCATGTAGTAAATATCGACACCAGGCTTATCCGCCGTCATGGCATGTTCATCGACCCGCACCACGATACGGGTACCGTCGACCTGGTCAATAATCCCGTCCCGACGCGCCACCACCGTGCTGCCAGAATCGCGGGCAACCTGTGCCTCAACACCCGTACCAACCAATGGCGCCTCACTCTTCAGCAATGGCACGGCCTGCCGCTGCATGTTCGATCCCATCAGGGCGCGGTTCGCATCGTCATTTTCCAAAAACGGAATCAGGGCGGCGGCAACCGACACCAACTGCTTCGGCGATACGTCAATGAACTCAATGTCTTCGGGACGTGCCAACAAAAAGTCGTTGGCAGCGCGGCAGCTGACCAGCGCGGTTGAAAAACGGTTTTCGTTGTCCAACTCGGCATTGGCCTGAGCAATAACGTATTTCGTTTCCTCCATCGCTGACAGATAAACCACCTCTTGGGTTACCTGACCATCCAGAACCCGACGATAGGGGGCTTCGATAAAGCCATATTGATTAACCCGCGCATAGGTCGCGAAGGAGTTAATCAAACCAATATTCGGGCCCTCTGGCGTTTCAATCGGGCAGATACGGCCATAGTGGGTTGGATGCACGTCGCGCACTTCAAATCCTGCCCGCTCACGGGTCAGACCACCTGGCCCAAGCGCGGAAACCCGCCGCTTGTGCGTTACTTCGGAAAGCGGGTTGGTCTGATCCATAAACTGGGACAGTTGCGAAGATCCAAAGAATTCGCGCACAGCGGCGGCGGCCGGCTTAGCGTTAATCAGATCTTGCGGCATCAGGGTGTCAATTTCACTGGCGGCCATTTTGTCGCGCACCTGCCGCTCCA
>CAISOG010000125.1 GCA_903887035.1 uncultured Holosporaceae bacterium
CAAAGAAGTTGATTCTAGAAATTGGATAGATTTAGAACTGCTTCCAATTTTTGCAAATAATAAAATAAAATCTATGATGATTAATAGGTGTATTTCTTTTTTAATTTTAAATGAATCAAAAAACACAACGACGATAGACTCATTTATCGACAGTAATTTTCTTCCAAAATCTTCGCTAGAAGCTATTTTATATATTCCAAGAGCGATGACAATTGGGATTTTATCTCCCTGGCCTGATCGGTGGTTATATGTTTTTTATAAAGAACGATCTTTTTTCTACACAATCATCCCTCTTGAAGCCGCCCTGTTGTATATAGGCCTGGTGGGTCTATGTATTTGGCTGCGACGGCGAAGGGAGTACAACATCTTGATCCCCGTGGCACTGTCTGCCACGGTCATGACGGTTTATGGTATGTCGATGCCATTCATAGGGGCATTGTATCGATATCGCTATCCCTGGTGGATGGTATTGATATGTTTGGGCTTGGCTTGCTTAATAGATAACTATCAATCAAAATCCAAAAGAATTTTGGAGAACAAGCCGTGAGGGCATTTATTCGTAACTGGGTGGGGATTGTGTTGCCCCTGCGTCAATGGTGGGCGTTGCCGTATTTGTGGCGCTACGTTCGGCATTGGCGCGCGTTTCAGGCGGCCTCAACGGAACGGTTACACCTGCGTGACAGCTATCCCTGCTTAACCGACTGGCTGCCGTCCACCCCGTTTGATCCCCATTATTTCTACCAGGGCGCCTGGATCGCCCGTAAGATTGCGGCGCAATCCCCCGCCCTGCATGTCGATGTCGGCTCCAGCGTGCTGACCATGAGCGTTTTAAGCGCGCAGGTGCCAACGGTTTTTATCGACTACCGCCCGCTGCAGGCCACCCTGTCCAATCTGTTTAGCGTTGCCGGCGATATTCTAAGCTTGCCTTTTGCCGACAGCAGCCTTCACTCCCTGTCCTGTATGCATGTTTTGGAGCATATCGGGCTGGGTCGCTATGGTGATCCGATTGATCCAACGGGCAGCGGAAAGGGCGCGTTGGAGCTGGCGCGGATCCTGGCGCCGCAGGGGCGGCTGTACATAACCGTGCCAATTGGCCGCCCGCGCGTTTGTTTCAACGCCCACCGGGTTTTCGCGCCGCAGGATATCCCCGCCTTGTTAACAGGGTTGCAGCTAACCCATTTTTCCTGGGTTGATGACGCGGGACTGTTTCATGACGCCGCCGACCCTGCCGACGCCATTGACCAGGATTACGCCTGCGGGTTCTATGAGCTGGTGAAAACACCAGATTAACGCAGGGGCGGTTTTGTGAAGATTCTTTGTGTTTTTGGCCAGCATAATTATGGCAATCCCGCCCGTGGACAAAGCTATGAGTACAGCAATTTCCTGCCAGCCTTGCGGCAATTGGGGCATGAGGTAGAGTTTTTTGAGTCTTTTGGCCGCGCTGGTCACACCGATTTTGCGCAGCTCAATCGCGCCTTGTTGGAAACAGTTGATCGCCTCCAACCCGACTTAGTGTTTTGCGTGCTGATGGGCTATGAAATTTGGCGGGAAACCCTGGCGATTATTCGTGACGCTGGCATCCGCCTGCTGCATTGGGGCACCGATGACTCCTGGAAATACGGGCAGTTCTCGCGCTTTTTGGCACCTGCCTTTGACCGCTGGGTCACGACATCCCATGACGCCTGGCAGAGGGCAGAGCGAGAGGGGCATGGCAATTTTATCCTGTCCCAATGGGCGGCCGACGCGACCAATTTGGCAGAGCCGCTGCCCGCCAAAGACTGCCGCTACCCCGTTAGTTTTATCGGGTCGGCCTATGGCAACCGTCGGCAATGGGTGGACAGGCTGAAACGCCAGGGGGTAGAGGTGGCATGCTTTGGACATGGTTGGCCAGGCGGAGCAATCACGGCAGACGCCATCCCGCAGATTATTCGAGAGTCGGTGGTCAGCCTGAACTTCGGGGATTCTGGCCTGCAGTTTCGTGGCCTGCGCCCCTATCGCAGTCGGCAGATTAAGGCGCGGGTGTTTGAGGTTCCTGGCGCGGGCGGATGCCTGCTCACCCAGTCAGCCGATTATCTGGAGGACTACTACCGCCCTGACCAAGAGATAGCGGTTTTTCATGACCAAACCGACCTGATCGCGACCCTGCAAAACCTGTTAGCCAATGGAGCGCAACGGGACGCTATAGCATGGGCTGGCTATCAGCGCACCAGGGCTAACCACACCTACGCCGCCCGCTTTGGCCAGATTTTGGCGCAGCTGCCCGCGATCCAACCGCGCCGCCCGATTGACTTCGCAAGCTTTGACTTGGTGGCGCAGCGGCATCGGATCGGCCGGCTGGCGCATCTGCTGCGCGCACTGTATATCGCGCCATTCTGTTTGCTGTGGGGAAAACGTCGGGGTAGGCGCGCCGCGCGCCGGCTGTTTTTTGAATGTTATTGGCGACTGGCTGGCCAACATAGCTACAGCGTGGCAGGATGGCCAGGCCGCCTATTTTATCATGAGAGTTAGTTTGGAAAATCCTGCTCCGGTCAGTGTGATTATCCCCTGTTGGCGGTGCGCCGAAACTATTGGGCGGGCTGTCGCATCGGTGGCAGCGCAAAGTTGGCTGCCCGCAGAAATCATTTTGATTGATGATGCCAGCGGTGACGACACCCTGCCACGGCTGCATGAAATCGCCCAAAACCATCCCCAAGATTGGATTAAGATTATCGCTTTGCCCAAAAATGCGGGGCCGGGCATCGCCCGTAACGCAGGGTGGGAGGTGGCAACCCAGCCCTATATCGCCTTTTTGGACGCTGACGACGCCTGGCATCCACAAAAAATTGAACTGCAAATCAAATGGATGATGGAAAATTCTGATGCCGTGCTTAGCGGCCACACGACAATATCTCTGCCTATATCCCTGGCCGTATCTCTGCCCCCAGTCGCCGCGGATCCCTTAATCCAACCACCTATTGAGACATTGGCGCCACCAATCCCTGCAACCCTGACCGCCATGCTGATTGCCAACCGTTTCCACACCCGCTCCGTCGTCCTAAGGCGCGCACTGCCCCTGCGTTTTCACGGCAAAGAGTTTGCAGAGGACTATCTATTGTGGCTGCAAACTGTTGCTGATGGGCATCTGTGCGTGCATTTTGACACCGCCTTAGCCTACAGTTTTCGCCCAGAATTCAGCGCGGGTGGCTACAGCGGTTTTCTTTGGCAGCAGGAAAAGCGGGAATTGCGGGCTCTCAATCTTTTGCACAAAACGGGGCGCCTCCACCCCCTAAAATTTTGTGTTTTCAGCTTGTGGTCTCTGATAAAATACCTTCGTCGCGTTTGGATAGCTGGCCGCCGCCAACCGCCTAACGACCTTTCTTAAAGACTGATTTTGATGCGCATTTGTTTTGTCATCGCCAACCCCTTTGCCCTCAAAGCCTTCCTGGCCGCGCCGATTGCTGAGCTGCACAAACGGGGGTGGGCGGTGACGGTTGCGCTGAACCTAAGTGGTAGTGACGCTGATTTTGCCAACAGCATTGGGGCTAAGGCGTCGCTGCATCACATTGACCTACTGCGCCCGATTGCCCCCCTAGCCGATTTGCGAGCGGTGTTTCAGCTTTGGCGCCTGTTCCGCCTAGAAAAATTTGACATCGTTCACAGCCTGACGCCTAAGGCTGGCTTACTGGCCATGCTGACGGCCTGGATGGCGGCGGTGCCGCGCCGCGTCCACACCTTTACGGGGCAAGTATGGGCAACCCGTAGCGGCAAAATGCGCTGGCTACTAAAAACTCTCGATCGCGTGATTGCCAATTTCGCCACCGCCCTATTGGTAGATGGCCATTCGCAGCGGGATTTTTTGGTGCGTGAAGGCATCGCTAGCTCCAATCAATTAAAAGTTTTGGGCGAGGGGTCGGTTTGCGGCGTGGACACCCACCGCTTTACCCCCAATAGCCAGGCGCGGGCGGCGATTCGGCGGACGTATCAAATCCCCACTGACGCCCTGGTTCTGCTGTATCTTGGTCGCCTTCATGTTGAAAAGGGTCTGGCGGAGCTGGTCGCGGCCTTTCACCATTTGCGCCGCCACAACGACAGGCTGCATCTGTTGTTGGTCGGCCCCGATGAGTGGGACAGCGGGTTGGGGCAGCAACCCTGGACAAAAAATCCCGAAAATATCCATGTTGTCGAGCTAACCGCCAAGCCTGAACAGTACATGGCCGCCGCCGATATTTTCTGCCTGCCCAGCTATCGTGAGGGATTCGGGCAGTCTTTGTTGGAAGCTGCCGCCACGGAGCTGCCCAGCATTGCCTCACAAATTTATGGCATCAGCGATGCGGTGGTGGATGGCACAACTGGCCTGTTGGTTCCTGCGCGCGATGTTGAGGGGTTGACGCACGCCCTGACACGGCTGATTGATGAGCCAGCCCTTCGTCATCAGTTGGGGCAGGCCGCCCGCCAACGGGCAATCGACGTGTTTTCTCAAACAAACTTGGTTACCGCATGGTACAATTTTTATGCCAAGTTATCTCCCCTCAAAACTATTTGAATTGATTAAAAAATGAAAGTGCTGGTTAGCGGAGCCAATGGGTTTGTAGGCCGTTATCTTTGTTATTATTTCCAGGCGCAAAACCACGAATTGTTGGCGCTGGTTCGTGCCCCCGCTGGCTTTACTCAGGAAATTGTGGTTAGCGATCTGGATCAGTTGCAGACATTGCATCAGCAACTATCGGGATACGACAGCGTTATTCACCTGGCGGCGCGTGTGCACATCATGCGCGATGACAGCAGCGATCCGCTGGCCGCTTTTCGCAAGGTCAATGTTGAGGGAACATTAAACCTGGCACGGCAAGCCCATTTGGCGGGGGTACGCCGCTTTGTTTATCTCAGCTCCATTAAGGTGAATGGTGAGCGAGGTCAGTACGCAGAGAGTGATGCGCCCGTGCCAGAAGATGCCTATGGCGTCTCGAAATGGGAGGCAGAACAGGCACTACG
>CAISOG010000126.1 GCA_903887035.1 uncultured Holosporaceae bacterium
CCCCAAGGCCAATTTTATCCTGGGATAACCCTGGATAATTTCGCCTTAGAAAAATGTTATCCACAGCCTGGCGCCATCGTCCCTATCGCACGGCATAATAGCGACCATCATCGCGCGATTGGCTTGTATCCGCGTTCAGCCAATCTTAAACTGCTGCTTGCTGCAACGGATGCAAACACATGATAAACCAGGGGGCTAAGGGCGTGGGCACCATTCACCTAATTTCTGATTCGACGGGTGAAACCGTTAACGCCATGGCCGAAGCCTGCTTGGCGCAATTTCAAAACAAACCCCCGCCCATCAGGGTCTGGCGGTTGGTGCGCACACCCGAACGGGCAAGCCAGGTGATGGCGCAGGTGGCGTTGGCAGCAGCCCAAGATCCCAACAGCCTGGTGGTCTATTCCATCGTAATTCCTGAGGTGCAAACAGTGGTGGAGGTGCAGGCGGCGATGGCCAACATTCCCACCCATCACGCCTTATCACCGCTCAGCGATTTTCTGGGGCGTCACCTTAATCTGGCGCCGCGCCACCCGACGGCGGGCAAGCAACATGCCCTGACCGAGGCTTATTTTATGCGGGTGGCAGCAATCGAATTTGCCCTGAAACATGACGATGGCATGGCGCCCGACACCCTGCACCAGGCCGATGTGGTGTTGGTGGGGGTATCGCGCTGCGCCAAAACCCCGACCAGTCTGTATTTGGCCAATCAGGGGGTAAAGGCGGGCAATGTGCCGATCGTCCCCGGCCTGCCATTGCCGCCAGTGTTGATGGATAACAAGGATTTGTTGGTGGTGGCCTTGACCCAGGATGCCAACAACCTGCTAACCATCCGCCGCAAACGCCTGGCATTCCTGGGCGGGGTGGAGCAGGATGGTTCCAGCTATGTTGACCCTGTCATGGTGCGGGAGGAGGTGACCGCCGCCATCCAACTGTATCGGCAACAGGGCTGGCCGATTATCGACAGCGCGCAAAAATCGGTGGAGGAGGTGGCGGCGGAGGTGCAGGAAATCTTGGCCAGCCGTCTGCCGCGTCCTGTGCCCAGGCCTTCCGCCTCCCATGCGTCCCATCCCTCAACCACGGGGGGCATGCCATGATCCAAACCGGCTTACTGGCCTGGCCAGCGGGGCACAGCCTGTCGCCCCTTATCCACAATTTCTGGTTGAAACAGGCGGGGATCGCGGGCGACTATCGGGTGCATGCGGTACCGCCCCAGGCGCTTAAGCAGCAGATTCAGGAATTGGTGGCGGCGGGCTATCGCGGTTTTAACCTAACCCTGCCGCACAAAACCGCGGTACTGCCCCTGCTGACCAGCCTTAGCCCGCTGGCCAGGCACGTTGGCGCGGTCAACACGGTGGTGGTAGGGGCGGATGGCCAACTGTATGGCGACAACACCGATGTGGCGGGCTTTGTGACACCGCTGCGCCAGCACTGGAATTTTCGAGGGGATCAACGGGTGGCGCAACAGGGGTTAGCCAACCAGTTAGCTAACCCCTTGGTCGACGCCTTAGCTAAGGATGAAATTGGCAAGCAAGAACTGGTTAAACAGGCGGTACTGCTGGGCGCGGGTGGGGCGGCGCGAGCGGTGGTGGCGGGTCTTGCCGAATTGGGGGTGGATCAGTTGACCATCGCCGCCAGGCGGCCACAGGCGGTTGCGGAGCTGGCCGAGGCGTTACAGGATCTGCCCCATTGCCCGCGGATTGCCTATCTGCCGTGGGGGGAGGGGGTGTTGACCATCCCGCCAACCGATTTGTTGATTAACAGCACGCCGCTGGGCATGGTGGGGCAACCGCCGTTGTTGGTGAATTTGGATCAGCTGCCGCCCGCCGCGCTGGTCTATGACCTGGTCTATCGCCCGCGCCAAACCGCCCTGTTGCAGGCTGCGGCTGCCCGTGGCCTGGCCACCCAGGATGGGTTGGAAATGTTGCTGGCGCAGGCGGCGCCCGCCTTTGCCGCCTGGTACGGGGTGCAGCCAGAAATAACCGACGCTTTGCGAGCCATGGTGCATGATGCGGCGCAAGCTTAGGGGGCGGCAGCCAAAGCCGCGCTGGCTGGGGCTGACCGGCGGGATGGCCAGCGGCAAAAGCCTGACCGCCAAATTGTTGCGCCGCCTGGGGATGCGGGTGCATGACAGCGACGCGGCCGCCCGCCGCCTAAGCGCCACCATCGCCCTGCCCGCCATTGCCCAGCTGTGCCCTGAGGCGGTTTTACCCATACCAGTCAACCCCGAAGCCCCCCCAGAGGTCACCCCGACTCAGGCGCGCTTGGATCGCGGGCGGCTGGCGGCGGCGGTGGTGCGCGACCCCACCCTGCTGCCCGCCTTGGAACGGCTGCTGCACCCGCTGATAGCCGTTGACCGCGCCGCCTGGGCACGGCGTTGGCCGCAACATCGTCAGCGCTGGTTGGTGATGGAGGTTCCGCTGCTGCTGGAAACGGGGATGGATCGCCAATGCCAGCGGGTGATGACCATGGTGGCCAGTTCGCATTTGCGGCAACGGCGGGCGGGGCGGCGCGGCGGGATGGATGCCGCCCGCTGGCAAAAGCTGGTCAGCCGCCAAGCCAGTGATGGTAAACGCCAACGGGGCAGCGATTTTTTGCTGCCCAGCGGCCTGGGCAAGGCCGTGACCTTTCGCCAATTGCGGCGGGCGCTGATACAGCTTAACAGAAAAAAATAACAGACCGCTTGCCAAGCGGGGCATGGGGTCGCTATGGTAGCCGCTTGGGGGGGCATAGCTCAGCTGGGA
>CAISOG010000127.1 GCA_903887035.1 uncultured Holosporaceae bacterium
CGCGGCGGGCGGGATCGACAACCTGCCCACCCTACAAATCCAACCTCAGGACTTGGCCACGGGTGTGTCGATTATCGATCTGATTATGCAAACCGGCACGGCCAGCACCCGATCCGATGCCCGCCGCCTGATGGAACAGGGGGGGGTACGGCTGGGCGATGCGGTGATTAAGGATGTTAACGCCACCCTGCCCGCCAATCTGTTCGCCGCCCAATCGGTTGAGGCGGTGTTAAGCCTTGGCAAAAAACGCCGCTTTCGCCTGGTGGCGGGATAGATTAGGTTTTGGTTGGACGCAGCTTAAGGAAATCACACCATGTATCGAATGTTTATTGTGGCCTGCCTGGCTATTGTTGCAGGGCTTTTTCTAACCCCGCACCATCCCGCCCTGGCGCAATCATCAGCCACAAAACCAGAGGTCTTCTTCCTCTCCCCACAGGATGGCGCCACCGTCAGCAACCCTGTGCTGGTGCGCTTTGGCCTCAAAAATATGACAGTTGCCCCCGCGGGTGTGGAAAAACCAGGGACAGGACATCACCATCTGTTGGTCGATGCCCCCCTGCCACCACTGGATGAACCAATCCCCAATGATGATAACCATCTGCATTTCGGTAAGGGGCAAACCGAAACCGAACTGCGCCTGGCGCCGGGCAAACACACCCTGCAGCTGTTAATGGGCGATTGGACACATATCCCCCACAACCCCCCTGTTTACAGCCAACCTATTACCATCTTTGTAAAATAATTAGCTGGACGCGCCCTTAATTTTCTCAAAAGTCCTAAGGCCGCTCATTCCCAACATCGCCAAAACCAATTCCATCAGGTGATCAGCATTGATGGCGGGCGGCTGCACCCCTGGCCAAAAAAGCGCCGCCGCCCAGCTGAAAATTGGATGACCCAGATAGGTCCAGCATATGCCAAAACCACAGCACCAACCAATAAACGGCCGCCATCCCGCCACAAAAACGCTGCGATGTTGCGCTTCGGTCATGGTCAACATTACCTGCAACTGATCAGGCATTTGGGCAATGCGCGCCAAAACCGCCTGTTTATCCAAGCGTTCGTCATCCGAGGTAAACAGTTTGTCCAACAAGTCGCCAAAGGCACTGATGGGGCTTACAAGCGCTTGCCCCATCGCAAGATCATTAACACTATTAGGCATAGGCACGTTTCAACCATCCTTCCAAATTTTGTTCCAATTCCGGGCGCCGCTGTGCCAGCCATCGACAATAGCCAGCCGCCTCAGCCCGCAGCGCGGCCAACAGCGAGGATGGCATGGTTTGGTTGACAGCCTTCAAAGTTTTGGCGCCCAACACCCCATCCTCAACGACACCAAAACCCGATGCCCTTAAGGCGCGCTGAATAATCCGATGCGCCGTGCCCGCCCCCAGCTGTACCGACAAATCCAACAATTTGGTGGCCAACATGATGTCTTTGATCTGGCTGTAACCATAGGCATGCCACCAATCACGGCGATAAATTTCGACGGCCTGTTCACGGCTTAACTGATGAATATCCAAAGTGGGATATAGACGTTTGGAAAGACCAAAATGGCTCTCGTCTTCGGGATTATGCTGACTTTGGCGATAGCCCCCTTCATGTCGCAAAACCACCTCAATTGCCCAATCAAACACATCATTCATTCTGTTGTTCCAATAGATTTAGTCTAATTTGACACCAATTTTAATTTCACCAACACGCCCGTCAGCATTCCTGCCAACAGGGCAACGGTTAAGGTGCGCAACAGTGTCTGCCCAATCGTACGCTTAGCCAGGCGCCAACCATCCAACAGGCTACGCAAATCCCGCAAATCCTTATCCAACTCTTCCCCGTGCAGCCCCAATTCAAACAACGCCTGTTTGGCACCACGGCTAGCCGCCTGCTCCAACAACCGTTCCAACGTATTGATTGTGTTTTTATCCATGACATTAGTTAAATAAAAGTAAAGTTTTAAATATTTTACAATATGATTTGCAGTGTTTATCTATAATTTTTAAGTCAAACCCATTACGTACACTCTTTTAAACTGCACATTTCTTATGGTGGTGGTCAGGGTGCGCAGGCCACCCATGACAAATAAAGCCGCAGTTGTTGGTGGCAACGTCAATGTTACGCTTCCACTTTGCACGGTGCCGTCGGTTAGATTTTTAATGCGCCAAAAAACCGTGCTACCGGCTGGGGCACAAAACATCTCGAACAAAAACAGCTTGGCAACCGCAAAAGCCATGTTGGTATCAACCCTGGTTTGAGCGGTGCCATCATGGGTCAGAAATTGCCAATTGGTATCGCCGCGGCTGGTGGAGTATTGAAAACCGCATCCCGCCGCGCCCATGCTATCGCCGCTTACCAGGTTGCTCAGGTTGCCCCCTACCACGCCCGCCGCCAGCCTGGCACCTGTTGCCCCACTGCCATAGGTTGCATCGGGGAACCGCATGGTGGCGGCATAATAAAACCCCAGGTTGCGACACAGCGACGCCATCAGCCCCCCCGTTAACGCCTCCGTATTGGCGGTAGCCGCGCTGGCATGTTGCCAGTAATGGCCGATGGTGGCATCAAATGCACCTGTTACCGTCCCTCGGTCATCGGTTTGCATCCCGATGGTGGCATGGGCGCTGGCGCCAAAGGGCAACCATTGCGCCACCGATCGATGCGCCAAGCTTTCCTGCAAAAACGCTTCGGATGATCCATCATCACGGATAGCAAGGAATGCCCTGCCCAATTCGTTGCTGGCAAACAGATTGATGGTTGATGCGACCGCAGCTGCTGGCATCGCCACCCCCGTAAAATTTATCCCACTTCCCGCACCAATGACCCTTACACTGCTGGCGCCACCAAAGCTGCCGCTGTTGTTGTATTGTATCTGCCCCGCGCTGCCGCCTACCGCGCCGCCGCCGCCTGATGCAGGAACTGCCCAGCTGCCATCCGCCTTAAGAAATCTGCCCGCAGCTGCATCCCCTGTGGCGGGGGCGGGCACCAAACCCTTGGCGCCGCCGCTGCCAGCATCGCCAACAACCGTATTCAGCATGGCGGTAATCTGAGCCGCCGTCAGATCCGTTGGGGCGGCACTAACCCCCGTGTTATTACCTTTTAAGGTGTTGCCAGGCATGTTGGCCATGGTGCCGGCTGGCCCCTGTGGCCCCGTAGCCCCTGTTGCGCCCGTAGCGCCTGTCGCCCCAGTTGCGCCAGTTGCCCCAGTTGCCCCTGCAGGTCCCTGCGGGCCAGCCGCACCAGCATTAACCAGCTTGGCCCAGAGATTAACGGCCAAATCAGTAGCAAAACTCGTGCTCGTATGGGGCGCCAAACAGACATAACCATGGCCATCGGGCGCATTAACGGTGTGCAGCTTGGCATAAGCGGTGGCGGTCGCCCAAACCCCGCGTGCAACCAATTGCGCGACAGGCAGGGTAAAGGTGCCCAAATTGGCACCACGATTCCCCATGATGGTCAGTTGATCACCGCTAACGGTTATCGTACCGATGCTTTCCGCCAAGGGGGGATTCAGTTCCAGGCTTTGCAGCCTTGCATCCAGCTGGCTAAAATTGCCATCCAGTTCGGTAATGGTCAGCGCCGATCCCTTAGTATTTCTCAGCACAATCGTCATCATCCACTCCAATAAGTTAGGTTATTTGTTCAACAGTCATTACCAATTGCATCGGCCACGCGCCGGGCTTGCAACCCGCGCCCTTACTTTTCAGGCCACAGGCAATGTTAGGGCACGGGCACAAAAGTCACATCAATAAGGCTGGCATCGCCGCCGGGGTGACTCCAATCCACCGATTTGTATTGACTTAGGATTGGTTGCCCCTGGCCATTGGTACCCACGCGCAGCTGCACCGTTGCCATCCCCTGGCTCAGCGCGCTGGCCAGGCTGATAATCTGTTCAGGCGCGCTGTAATCCGTGGGGCTAAGATGGCTGCCAATGGCCAAAACCTCCTCATATTTCAACAAATCGCTGGGGGCACCGATGCGGGTGCGGAACCCACCCAATCCCCAGGATGGGGCGCTGACCTGAAACATCATGCTGTTCCACTCATAATCCCCGCTGCCCCCATCACTCCATGCCAATGCACTGATACGAAAGCATTTCTGGCGAATCTTATCGGCGGTTAAACCGACCAGATAGTCCCCGCCATAGGCGCGATAGAATTGGCGGTTGACAATGTTGGTGGGCATCACCGACGTCAACACCTCGCTGCCACTGTTTAATCTTATCGCTTGCCAACTGCTGGGCGCCCCACTGTAGGTGCTATCCAAGGGCGACACCAATTTGGCGGCGGGCGAGCTGGCAAAAGCCGTATCATTTTGCGCCGCATAGTAATTTAGCCCGCTGTTAAAGCTGTAATACAGGCTAAGGGTGGTTAAACTGCCGCTGGCCTGCACCGCAAAGGGCTTTTGATAAATCAGATTGCCACCACCCAATTGCAGGGGGTAACCATTAATCACCGTTCCTGATCCGCTGAACAGCTGGCTACCGCCCGGGGCTTTCCAGCCAAAAACATTGTTGTAGACCAGCTTTAACGCGCTGATGGTACGCAACCGTTCCTGCGCGTAAAAGGCCTCGTCATTGACCATGCCAGAGCCACCAAAGCGGCCAGTGTTTTGATACAGATTAATCGCGGGCGGATTGCTGGGCGCACCAATGGCCAGCAGTTGAGCCTGAGCACTGTTGGTTGCTGCCACCAGCACGGGAACCAGGCTTGCCCGCAACCGCAATTCAGCGGGCAGGTTGGCCGCCGCATAGGGATCAATGATGGTCACCGCATCACTGCCCTGTTCAGCCGCCAAATCCAACCAAGCTCGATCGGGATTCTCCCCACGGGTTGCCGCCTCTTGATAGCCAGCCACCGTTTGGGTGATCAATGTCGGATGAACCGTCGCCATTACTTCCGTTCCTCATGTCAAAGAAAAAGGGCACTTCCGCCGCAGCCGAAACGCCCCTTTTGTGAAAACTTGCCGCCCACACCTCCCGATGACAGACACCTACGCCGATTCCAGATTAATCTGTCGCGGGCTGGCCCATCCGCCAGGAATGGTAACCGCAATCACCTGCCGCAATTGGTCATCGGCGGTCAGATCCATCAGTTCCAACTGAACCGTGGTCTTTTTTCCATTAACCAAGGCCGTCAGGTTGCGGCGTTCGGGAAACTGGTTGGCCAGCAAATAGGCATTTTGATCATCGGGTCCATTGACCAACGTGACCTTTCGCACCAAATCGATGGCGCTCAGATCCGTTGGATACAGCAGGCCATTGGGAGTAATTTGGTCTGAAAAATCATCATACACCACCCCGCCGACCGTTACATCTTGCCGACCAAGGCTGGGTTGATAGCCTGCATCGATATAGGGATCGGCCACATAGCTGCCCACACCGGATGCAGGCTGGCCAGCGGCCGCCCCCGTACCCACTGCACAGGCTATCGTCACCTCTGCCCATCGTTCGCCGCTGTCCCCATCGCTGTAGAACCTAAGCGCTACCACCTTGCCCATCACGGTTCCACCGGGCAGGCGGGCATCATTGATGGTGACACTGTGATCCAACGTGACCGCCTGCAATTCTGACCAGGCCGCCTTTACCGTGACCCGCACCGCCCGCGCCGATTTTGCCAGGGTTACCCGCGCCCGCTCGATCGCG
Source organism: uncultured Holosporaceae bacterium (assembly GCA_903887035.1). Taxonomy (GTDB): domain Bacteria; phylum Pseudomonadota; class Alphaproteobacteria; order CAISOG01; family CAISOG01; genus CAISOG01. The sequence goes on from CAISOG010000127.1 coordinate 5,630, forward strand.
TGATGCACCGCCTGACGGCCGCGATTGGTGCTAAAAAAGCTGGCACGCCATCCCGCGCCCAGCGCGCTACCATCGGCGGCCAATTGCTGCCAACGGTTGGCGGCCTGGTCATTGCCAAAGCTGGCATCGGCGGTATGCGCCAACAGGCATTGATAAACAAACTCTCCATGCCGCACCTTTTGGCCAACGCTATAGCCCTGACCCGCCTGCCACAGCGCTGTCACTGTATCCAACAGCAATTCTTGCAGGGTAACGTTGATGACCTGCACTTGGCCGCCACTGGGCACCAATCCCTGCACCCCATGCGACAGGCCAAAACTTAATTCCTCACGCCGATGCTGGCGATAGCGCCAACGCAGCGCCAGTTTCGCTTTAAACCACCAACGCTTCACAAATACCTCGCGGCTATCGCCACCGGGATTGCTGACCCCCAGGGGATAGGGGTACTCATCAACCGCAACTTGCACGGGCACACTAACGGTTGGATAGCTGTTGGCGGGCGGGGTGTATTCGGTCAGGCTGGCTTCCTCAACCTGATACCCCGATTGACCATTGATCAGTTTTGATGCGGCGGGCCAACGTGCCACCAAATCCGCCCCGCTCAGGCTGTTGACCAGCTGCCCTGGAAAGGCACGCTCCACCCGTTTGGTAATGTTGGCAATCCCATTGGCGCGCTGCACCCATTCCGCCACCACGGTCATCTTCACCGCGCTTAGCGGCGGCGTGCCGATTTCCAGCTTTAGGCTATCCTGAAAAAACTGCCCGCTCAGCGTCAAACTTTGTGATCCGGCAAACAGCCCGCTCAGGGCAACCGTGCCCTGAATCTTGTCCCAATAATACACCGCTTCGCGTGCCAACAACCCCTGGGCGGGATCCTCGCGGCGGCTGGGAATTACAAACAAATCGTCCCAATAGGGGGCAACCTTCAGGCTGTTGTGCAACTGTTGCAACAGCGCTACCGACTGATTGGGCAGCGCGGTTAGCGTTACCGTGGCCAACCGATCCCCCGCCAACATCGCCACGCCCACCACTTGCCCCGCGAACAACAGCTGCACCGCCGTTTGCCCCTCGGCTTGATAGCTTAAAAAGGCGCGGGTTTTGCGACCAGGCGCCAACAACCCTTGGCCAGGATTGTTGATCAGCAGTTTCAGCTCGGCGGCCTGCCCCTCCTGCTGCTGCAGATCCACGCGCAACAGTTGGGCATCTTCCCGTGCATGAATGGCCGCATTCCACGGCTCATTGGCATTGACCCAGGCAAAATACAACATCACTAAATTTCCGATAATTCTAAGCGCCAATTGGCTTGGGGGCGTTGCCCGCGCGCGGCTTCCTTGGCCATCAGCCGCCAATCAACCACCCGCATGGTAAGGCTGGGGCGATAGATGATGGTGGCGGTACCGCTGAAACTGTTCAGGGTCAGCACTTGACCGAACAGGCTGCTAATCCCGATTGCACTGCCGTTGTTATCAACCGCATACAAACTGCCCGCGACGGGCGCCTTGGCCAGGGTTTTGCTGCTGCTGCCACTCAGCTGTTCGGTCAGCGGCAGGATGCATCCAACCACCACCGTCATGCCTGGCCACAACCCACCAAAGGCGGGCGGCAAAGCGCCATTTCCCGTGATAACGCTGTCAAACTTTTGCCAACCGTTCCAACTGGTATCTTGCAAGCTGCCGTTAACCGAACGCCGCACGCTTTCCTGCACAACAGGCCGCAACTCTTGCTCAACCTGGGTCAGGTTAAAAGGCGGGAAGCCGGCCATCGCCAATGTCAAAATCGTATCGCTCATCACGCTACCCGTTTTACCTTAAAGAAACTGGCCACCCGCAGGGCTGCTGCCAGCGACTGATCGCCATCACGGCCGTACAAGGCCTTAACCGCCTGCAACACCGCCTGCCGCAGCACGGCGGGCACGTCATTGGCACTGGCGCCATAGCCCGCGGTAAAGTCAATTTCCAGGCCGCGTGCGGTCTGCCCAATGACGGGCAAGCTGGCACCGCTGGTCATCACCACACGCCCAGGCGTCGCCGCCCCATCCACCACAAAATTGCTGGCGGGAATGGTCGCCGCCAGCCCTGCCGCGCTGTAAACCCTGATGGCCAGCACGGCTTGCAACGGGGGCTTGGGCAATTGAATCTCAACCACACCACCGCCCAGGCGATGATTGGCTGCCAACAGCGCTACATCGTCCCGCAACCCGCCATTGACGATGGCCTCCTGTGGCCAAGTGTCCAGGGTTAATCGCCAGCTTTGGCTGATCAACACCCGTCCACAATACTGCTCCACCGCTTGGCGGGCGGCGGTAATCAGATTGCTGATAAGGCTGTCTTCGGCCGAATCCAACACGCCCAAATAGGCTTTTGCCTCATTCAATCCCACCGGCTCCACCGCGGGAGGGGTCAGCAACATCAGTCCTTGTGTCACGCTTTTTGTCCTTATAAAAAAAGGGGGCGGCCAGATAGCTCTGCCCACCCCCCATCAATGCCAAACCAGCTCTATAAAATTGTTTTCGATATGAAAAATTCTCTAGGCTGGGGCAACAATTGGGTGCCCCTTAATGGCCACCGATGACACAATCGTGCCGGTGGCATGGGTACCAACAAAGACTGCCCGTACCGTGCTAAAACGGTTGGGGCCCACATAGCCAATGCGATAGGCTTTTCTTTCGTCACTGGCGTTGCTGATAACCGATTTAAACACCCCTGTGCTGGTGTTCAGGCTTAACCCATCGCGCAAAATGACCTGGTTAGGGTCAATGACGGGGGTCAGGTCGCTACCATCGCTGGCGTTACCATGCAACAGAACCAGGTCGATTCGGTTGGTAGCACTAAAGGCTATGCCGCCTGTACCCACCAGCGCCAGGTGACTAACGCTGTCATAACCCTGGCGATCGGTTCTGGCCGCGGTAAGGGTTGCGGTGGTCAGTTGGGGGAACAACGCCAATTCAGGCGCAATGTTGTTCAATAAATCTCTCATCAGAGTTTCCTTTTTTCAATAATGGATCAAATACAGCAATGGCCGCTGATTATCTCGATGGGTATGGTTCCCATTTGATAACCAACGGCCATCACAGGGGTTAGGCGGCAAATTGCAGCAGTTTGATTGCTTCAAAATTCACCACATCCCCGCCGGTGCGCTTGGTGGTGTAGAAGATTACAAACGGCTTGGCGCTATAGGGATCCCGCAACAGGCGGATACCAACACGATCCACCACCATATAGCCACGCTTAAAGTTCCCAAAGGCAACCGACAGCGCGCCCGTAGCCTTGGACGGCATATCCTCGGCCAAATAGACGGGATAACCCAACAAGCTGGTGGGGGCAGCCCCCAGGCCTGGTTGCCAAATATACTGGCCGGTGGTGTCCTTAAATTTGCGGATATCCGCCAACAGGGTGCGGTTCATCAACCACACCGATTCATTCAGATAGCTGCTTTTCAGGCGCGCCATCAGATCCAACAGGCTATCGGCGGGGGCGCTGGCCGCCCAGGCGCCATTGACGCCGGTTTTCACCTGCTCAATCTGCCCCCATGCTGTCCCGTTGGGATAGGTAAGATAGCCGCGCGGCTGATTAACCCCTGAACCGTTCACAAAGGCGGTGTTTTCCAAACGGGCAAATTTGTCGGCGATTTCACCGGCCAAATACTCCTCAACATTGAAACTGGAATCATCCAACAACCGTTGCGATGCCCGTGGTGCGGCCGACATTTCCTGCACCGGAATGCGAATTTTGTTCAACGTTGGGGTCATGGTTTCGTTACGCACTTGGGCTTCAGTGACCCAGCTGGCCTCGGTATCGGCGGCACTGACCAACACCTCAAAAGCATCATTGCCGATATTCACCACATTGGCGACCTGCCGAATGGGGCTGCTATCAAAAATGGTGTGAATCATAAAATCGGCCAGTTGTGCGGGCACGCTATAGCCCCCATCAGCTTCGCTTTGGGTGCTCATCGCCTTGCTTTCAAAAGCCTGCAACGATTGCTCAACCCCCTTGCGCAGATAGCCGGAAAAGGCGGTTTTGTGCTCGCTATCCACCATCACGCTACCGCGCTCAAGGCTGGCGGGGGTGCGTTTGCGACTCAGGGTCAACTGCTCCACCCGATCCTGGTATTGGGTCAGCTTGCCGTTCAGCCGTTCGACCGCCTCAACGGTCAGCACGTCGGCCGATCCCTTGCGCTCAATTTCGGCTAGGCGGCGATCATTCAAACTTTTGAACTCACCGAACGATCGGTTCAGATCGTCCACCGCCACCGTTACTTCGGCCAATGGACTGCCAGTATGTAAAATGCTCATGAAAATATCCTTGTCATAGCTAAAAGTTGGTTGGGGTTAGGATGCGCTCAACGCTGCCGCCGCCTGCCGCAAACGCGCGGCCAGTTGGCGATAATCGTTGGCATCCATCACCGCATCCCGCGGCGTGCCGGTTGGGCTTTTCAGTCCCAGCCAGCCGTGGTTGGTCAGCGCGACCGCTTGGCGACGGCTGAATCCTGCTTCACGCAGAAATTTTTCGAATTGACGGGGGCTTTGCATGGCATGGGCAATCGCACTGATCGCCTCAGGGTTAGACGCTAAAGCCTCCCCCGCTGCTGCCTCCAACATTGCTGCCCCCCCCTTTACCGCGGTGACGCGGGCGGCTTGGTTGGCGGCAAAGGTGACCAGGGATATTTCCCACAACGACACCTCCAACAAATGGCGCACGCCCGTCTGGCGATCCCGCACCGCTTTGGCCACCTCATAACCGATGCTCAGCCCATCAATCGCCCCCGATTTCAACAGCACATAGGCCTCTTGCGCTTTGGGCAGCTCCATCAGCAATTGCCCGCGCACATACAGCCCCTGGTGATCCTCGCGCAGCTCTTGCCACACGCCGATGACCTGGGTGGGATCATGTTGC
>CAISOG010000128.1 GCA_903887035.1 uncultured Holosporaceae bacterium
CAACGACAGATATGGTGCCACATCTTCCTGATATCCAGTGAACACAAGGCGTTCTTCCAGTCCAAGTTCCTTCCCCTGTGTCCGTAGTGCTCCAGCCCACGGCCCCTCGCCAACAACGACGAACCATGCATCAGGAATTCGATCGAGGACCAATCTGGCCGCCCGCAGGAAATAATGGTGCCCCTTCATTTCGGCAAGACGGCCTGCGGTGCCAACGACAATTGCGCTGTCTGGAATCCCAAGCTTCTGGCGCAGGGCCAGCCGCCCCTGCTGAGTGGAGCGCACGATTCGATCGACAGGCAGACCATTGACGAGAACCTCCATCTGTCCGGCTGGTACATATCTTTCTTCAATCATGAAGTCTGCCACCGGCTTTGAGACTGCCAGCGCCTTGGATTGCCAGTTTCGCAGGAACCAATCGATCGCGCGCTGGTATAGCGGCAGTCGCTCATCCACGTAATGCTCCTGGATTACTACAGGCACATGTCTGATCCGCCCGGCAACACGGCCAAAGTTGAAAGAGGCATATCCGTGGAGATGCAGCACCGACGGCCGCCATTCACGAATAACGCGCAGCACGTCAAAAAGTGTCGAGAGGTCATATTTGCCTTTGTTCAGCGATACCACCTCAACCCCAGCCTGCCGCAGGACGTCACAGGCAGCGTCTTCGCCACCATTGGTTGGGACAAAACCATGACCTTAATCACTTGTCAAAGTCAGGCGCGCCAGCAGGCCTTTAAGGCACGGCAGGCCGGTTCCTATAACAACAATCATTACAACCATCGGCCACCCAATCCATGATCGCCTTTTTCGCAGTATGGTGGTTATCCTGTGCGTTAATAGGGTTGGCGGCTGGGGTGGCCGCCGGCATTTTTGGTATCGGCGGGGGTATTGTTATGGTGCCCCTGTTGGTACTGGTGCTTAGCCTGCCCCAGCAAAGCGCCAGTGCGATATCCCTGGTCGTTATCCTGTTGCCCGTTGGGTTACCAGCGATTTTGCAGTATTGGCATGCCGGCAAATTGCAGCCTGAGCATCTGAAGATTGCCGCCATTTTGGGGCTAGGCGTCGTCGTAGGCAGTTATTTTGGCGCCAAATTATCCCTGCAACTGCCAGAAATGGTGCTGCGCAAATTGTTTGCAGTCCTGTTGGTTGCCGTCGCACTGAAAATGTGGTTCAGCCGTTAGGGGACGGGCGGGGATAGGATTTGCCGACTACCCCCAACACACCCTAAAATTCAGATTCTTCGTCGGCATCTTCGCGGTGGGTACGCTCATATTTTTCATGGCGTTCTTGCGCTTCGATGCTGTATTTGGCGATTGGGCGAGCCTCCAAACGGGGGATACCAATTGGTTCGCCCGTTTCTTCACAGTAACCAAAGCTGCCATCGTCGATTCGATCAATAGCGCTGTCAATCTGGGAGATAAGCTTGCGCAGGCGATCGCGGGTACGCAGCTCTAACGCTCGTTCGGTTTCCAGCGATGCACGGTCGGTAATATCAGGCTCCGCCATGCTTTCCTGTTGCAAACTGGCCAAGGTGGCCTGAGATTCCTTAATAATTTCAGTCTTCCAACTTAGCAGTTTTTGGCGAAAATATTCCCGCATCACGGGATTCATAAATTCTTCCTGCTCCGTCGGGCGATAATTTTCCGGAATTTCGGTCATCAGCGAATCGATATTTAAATTTTGAGTAGGCATCTATACAGTCATCCCCACAGCGCATCGGTTAGTAGCAAAGCCATAAACAGGACACCCCATTTAAGGTTGGTATCCATACGCTATTCTCTAAGGTTGCGCAAGCGGGTGTCGCTATCTAAAACAGAGGGGGCAGTTCTGCTTTGACCCAAAATCTTCCTGTTTCACCATGGTTATCAATCCTTCTATGAATCTTGTTCTTGACGATGCCCTATTATTAATCGTGATTGGAGCATTGTGCCTGATCCTGATTACACCTGTTGTGCTGAAACGGTGCCCAGGGCGATTGGGGCGGTGGGCACGGCAGAATCTTCAGGGGGATCGGGGCAATATTCGTGAAGAGTCCAAGCCCTTTGATGAGCATGACGCCGATCAGATTTTCTATCATCTGTTCATGAAGGCACCTGTCGGAATTATTATTGCCGATTTAGAGGGGATTATCAAATTTTGCAACCCGCTGGCGCACCAGTTGATTAATGATCGGGTTGCCCCCGTGTTGGGTCAAAATCTTGTCCAACTTACTGCGCCGGATTCGCGGGCAGCATTGGCGCAGATGGTCGCGCAGGTGCAGGAACAGCATCAGGATCAATCAGGGGATACGGCCGCGGAACAACCTGTCGAGCTGGGTCCATTAGAAATTCGCCTGCAACTTGGTGGAGGAACGGCGCAGGGGGCGGATACCGCCTCAGCGCAGCAGAATGATCGCTACGCCAGCGTCTTTATCGGTTGCCTGTTAGATGCGGGCGGGCAAATCAGCGGGCTGATCATCCACCTGATTGATATTACTGCGCGCAAAACCCTGGCCAGCCAGTTTGCCCAGTCCCAAAAAATGCAGGCGGTGGGGCAGCTGGCGGGTGGGGTGGCGCATGATTTTAACAACCTGCTGACCGCTATGATCGGCTATTGCGACCTGTTGCTGATGAAGCATAAGGTCGGGGATCCATCCTTTGCCGACGTGATGCAGATTAAGCAGAATGCCAACCGTGCCGCCAATCTAGTGCGTCAGCTGTTGGCCTTTTCCCGTCAACAAACGCTGAAGCCGCGGGTGCTGAACCTGGTCGATACGCTGGCGGAAATTCGCCACCTACTTAGTCGGTTGTTGGGAGAGGTTGTGCAGCTTGAGGTTGTGCATGCGCAGGATCAGTTGCTGATTAAGGCGGATCAGGGGCAGTTGGAGCAGGTTATCGTCAACCTGGCCGTTAATGCCCGTGACGCTATGCCAACAGGCGGCAAACTGACCATCAGCACCGATTTGTGGACGCCGACGCAGCCTGTGCATCAGGGGAATGAGGTGGTACCGGTTGGTCGTTATGTAAGGATTGCCGTGATGGATTCGGGCACCGGTATTCCGCCCGAAGTGTTGGCGCGCATTTTTGAGCCGTTTTTTACCACTAAGGAATTGGGGGCTGGTACCGGCCTGGGGCTGTCAACCGTCTATGGTATTGTCAAACAAACGGGCGGTTATGTGTTGGTCGAAAGCACGGTTGGGGTGGGCACCACCTTTTTCATCCTGCTGCCCGTCTATGAAGGGGGGTTAAGCGATGAAAGCCAAGATGATGCCGATAGCCCCGCCGTTGTGGGCAGCAACCCCGCCGATTGCCGCATTTTGTTGGTAGAGGATGAGGATCCCGTAAGATTGTTCAGTGCTAGAGCCCTGCGCAGTAAGGGATTTACGGTGATTGAGGCGCGCAGCGGTGCCGCCGCCCTGGAAATCATCGATAAGGGCGGTGAACGGTTTGAGGTGTTGGTCACCGACGTCATGATGCCTGAAATGGACGGCTCCACCCTTATCATAGAAGTGCGCAAACGCATGCCGGAGATTCGGGTTATCTGTATATCGGGCTATGCGGAGGAAACCATCCGCGACCGCCTGGATCAATCGCCGAACGTGCAGTTTTTGCCCAAACCTTTTGGCCTGCAGCAATTGTTGGCCAAGGTGAATGAGGTTCTTAAGGAGAAGGATGCTGGGTAGGGGGCATAGCCAAGCGGGCTATCCAGCCGTAATCAAGGGTTGACGGCCAAGTTCTGGTGGTTACTATTGCAGATAGATAAGCCCCTTAGGGGCATAACTTGCAGTAAAAGGTTTTTATTATGGCTTGGTCAGCAAATTTGGGTTTTCCCGTCATCGGTCTGAAACGCGAAACAAAAAAAGCGTTGGAGTCGTTCTGGTCAGGGCAAATGACCGCCGATGAGATGTTGACCACCACCGCCGCCATCGCCAAAGGCAATTGGGTGCGCCAACAACAGGCAGGCCTGGATTTTATCCCCAGTGGTGAATTTTCCCTGTATGACCGCATGCTGGATACCGCCGTAATGATTGACGCGGTGCCAGATCGCTATGCGCCATTGGCTAAGGCGGATGCGCTGACCCGCTATTTCGCCCAGGCACGCGGATTTCAGGGGGAGTTTGCTGGCCAAAAACTGGATCTGGCCGCCCTGGACATGACCAAATGGTTTGATACCAATTACCACTATCTGGTTCCTGAGCTGAACGGTGACAGCCAGTTTAGTCTGACCGAAAATCAACCGCTTAAGGCCTATCAGAGCGCAAAGGCGGCGGGATTTACCACCCGCCCCGTCGTGATTGGCCCCATCACTTTTCTGTGGCTGGCAAAAATTAAAGGCGGGGAGGCGAATTTGGCTCGCCTGCTGGATCGCTTGTTGCCTGTTTACGAAACCCTGCTGCAGGAATTGGCGGCCTCTGGGGTGGAGTGGGTGCAGGTGGATGAACCCGCCCTGGTCATGGATCTGCCAAAATCGGTGGCGGCCTTGTACACCGCAAGCTATCAACGCCTGAAAAAGGCCGCGGGCAGCACGAAATTGATGCTGACCACCTATTTTGATGGGTTGCGTGAGAATTTGAGCCTGGCCACCAAACTGGATATTGATGGGTTGCATTTGGATCTGACCCGCGCCCCGAAGGAGGGGTTGGCGGCGGCGGAGCAAGCGCCCGCCCACCTGCTGCTATCCCTGGGGGTGATTGACGGCCGCAACATCTGGCGCGCCGATTTGTCAAGCAAGCTGGCGGTGTTAGAGGATATTGCCAGCCGCGTTGGGCAGGATCGCTTGATTGTCGCTCCATCCTGTTCCCTGCTGCACAGCCCGATTGATTTGGCCGAAGAAGGCAAAATAGATGCGGAAATCAAAAGCTGGATGGCCTTTGCCCAACAAAAATTGGTTGAGGTGCAAACCCTGGTGAAGGGGCTGAATCATGGCCGCAGCGCGATAGCCGCTGAGCTGGCGCAGTCCGATGCCGCGGTGGAAAGCCGTCGCCAATCAACCCGCGTCCATAACCCCAGCGTTAACGCGCTGTTGGCTGAATTTTCCAGCAAGACTATCGCGCGTACTAGCCCCTTTGCCCAACGTTGGCAGGCGCAACAGGCCAGCCTGCAGCTGCCGATTTTCCCCACCACCACCATTGGATCGTTCCCGCAAACGCCAGAAGTTCGCGAAATGCGTCAACAGTTGCGTAAGGGAACGCTGGAGCAGGCTGACTACAACAAGCAAATGAATGAGCAAATTGCGGCGGCGGTGCGTTGGCAGGAAGAAATCGATATGGACGTGTTGGTTCATGGCGAGTTTGAGCGTAACGACATGGTCGAGTATTTTGGTGAACAGCTGGACGGCTATGTGTTCAGCAGCAATGGTTGGGTGCAAAGCTATGGGTCACGCTATGTAAAGCCGCCGATTATTTTTGGCGATGTGTCGCGCCCCGAAGCGATGACGGTGGCCTGGACCCGTTATGCCCAAAGCCTGACCAAACGGCCGATGAAGGGGATGTTGACGGGGCCTGTTACCATGTTGCAATGGTCGTTTGTGCGGGATGATCAGCCGCGTTCCTCAACCTGTCGTCAATTGGCGTTGGCCATTCGCGCTGAGGTGTTGGATCTGGAATCGGCTGGCATCCATATCATCCAGATTGATGAGCCCGCCATCCGTGAGGGGCTACCCCTGCGCGATGCAGATCGCCAGGCCTATTTGGATTGGGCGGTGGGCAGCTTCCGCCTTAGCTACTTCGGCGTTAAGGACAGCACGCAAATTCACACCCACATGTGCTACTCCGAATTTAACGACATCATGCCGGCGATTGCCGCGATGGATGCGGATGTTATTTCGATTGAAACCTCACGCTCGCACATGGAATTGTTGGAAGCCTTTGTGGACTTTCACTATCCCAACCAAATTGGGCCTGGGGTTTACGACATCCATTCCCCCCGCCTGCCCAACGTGGCGGGCATGGTGGAGTTGTTGGAGCTGGCCGCTGCCCGCCTGAAGCCTGAGCAAATTTGGGTTAACCCCGATTGCGGCCTGAAAACCCGCAAGTGGCAGGAGGTTAAGCCCGCCCTGGCCGCGATGATTGATGCGGCTAAGGTGTTGCGAGAGAAGTACCAGCAGGCCGCGGCTTAGACGGGGGGCAGGCGCTATGATGAGCTTTATGATGCGCCATAGGCCAACCTGCATGCCAACTTCTTGTGGTGGGGAGATCTAAAGATGCCCATCGTTGCCGCCAGTTGTTTGCTGAAAGTGAAACCAAGCGCAGAGCGGCCAACGCCCTTTACCCTGCTGTCGCGGGTTGGGGGTATCTATGCCCGTTTTGGCCTGTTGCAGGAAAATGGCCAGATTACCGATGCCCACCGCCTGCTGTGTGACGATTATCCCGACATGGCGGAGGCGGTGGAGGAGTATTATCGTATTATCGAGCTGACCAACCTGCCCGACAATGCGGTGTTTGCGATGGCGGCAGCTGTACGCGGCGATACCGTTCAGCTGATAAGCCCGCACTGGTCGTTTTCGGTCTCTGAGTTGGAAAAGCGGCTGAATTTCCGCAGTCTGACCGTCATTAATGATTTTGCGGCGATTGGGCTGGCCTTGCCCTATTTGGGCGGCGGCGACATCATCACCCTGCAAGAGGGCAAAACGGATCTGTTTGCGCCAAAAATCGTGCTGGGGGCAACCAGCGGTACAGGCTTTGCCGCATCACTGCCCAACCTGGACGGCAGCTGGGACTTGGTGATTACCCAGGCGGGTCACACCACTCTGCCAGCCTTTAATGAGCTTGAGGATCGGGTGTTGCAACAGATGCGCCAACGCTACGATGGGCATGTTTCGGTCGAACGGGTTTTGTCGGATCTGGGTCTGTTGGATATGCACCGCATTCTAAGCCAGTTTGCGGATCAGGATTATCAGCCGCTGAATGTGGAATCCATTATTGAGCGTGGATTAACCAGCCAATGCCCTGTTTGCGCCCAAACCCTGCAGCTTTTTTGCCAATTTTTGGGGACGGTGGCCAGCAATTATGCCATGTGCTACAGCGCCTTTGGCGGGGTCTATATCGCGGGGGATTTGATTCCGCAATTTGGCAAGCTGTTGGAGCAATATTTTGTGCCGCGCTTTTGTGATAAGGGGCGGTTCAGCAGCTATCTGGCTGATATGCCGTTGTACCTGATTACCCGCACCTTTCCTGGCCTGGCGGGGTTGCGGGTGTTGGTGCAGGCCAGCGGCACGGCGGCCTAAAAAAGGTAAAATGATGCCATCAACCAGCCCCTTTGGCTTTCAGGAATTGCCAGCAGCGGATAAGGCGGCGGCGGTGCGCGGAGTCTTTGCCAAGGTTGCCCGCCGCTATGACCTGATGAATGACCTGATGAGTGCGGGTTGGCAGCATGTGTGGAAACATCATTTGGTGCAATCGGTGCAGCTGTTTAACGGTATTCGCCTACTGGACGTGGCGGGCGGCACGGGGCATATCACCCAGCTGCTGCAACAGCGTTTGGCAAAGTTGGGGATGGTCGGTGATTTGCAGGTGGTGGATGCCAGCATCGATATGTTGCGCGTTGGGCGGGATCGTTTTTTCGATCATGGCTGGCCACAACCAACCGCCTGGGTGGATAGCGTGGCGGAGGCCTTGCCCTATCCTGATGCCAGTGTGGATGCCTATGTCATCGCCTTTGGCCTGCGCAACGTCACCGATTTGGCGCAAAGCCTGGCGGAGGCGCGACGGGTGTTGAAACCTGGGGGGCGTTTTTATTGCCTGGAATTCAGCCGCCCCACTAACCCGCTGCTGAACCGCGCCTATGATGCCTATTCCTTTGCGGTGATTCCCCGCCTGGGGCAGTTGGTGGCAGGCGATGCGGCCTCCTACCGCTATTTGGTGGAAAGTATTCGCCGCTTTCCGCCGCAGCAGGCCTTGGCAGAGCGGATGCAAAGCGCGGGCTTTGCGCAAGTCGACTGGGTGAACTACAGTGGGGGTATCGTTGCCCTGCATCGCGGGGTGGCGGGCTAAAAAAGCCAGCATGTTGGGATAGGGATTTGCAAATTCTTTTGATCATTACGGGCGGAATCGCCGCCTACAAAACACCTGAACTAATCCGACAGTTTCGGCGGGCAGGGGTTGAGGTGACCACTGTTTTAAGTGAATCGGCCAAGGCCTTTGTTACCCCCCTGACCATCGGTAGCGTTAGCCAGGGCAAGGTGTATAGCGAGCTGTTTAACCTGACTGATGAGCAGGAGATGGGGCATATCCAGTTGGGGCGGCAGGCCGATTTAATCGTGGTTGCGCCCGCCACCGCCGATTTTATGGCAAGGCTGGCATTGGGGCTGGCCAACGATCTGGCCACCACCACCTGCCTGGCCACCACCCAGCCGATTCTGCTGGCGCCCGCCATGAACGTCCGCATGTGGGAACATCCCGCCACCCAGGGGCATTTGGCCACTCTGCAAGCGCGTGGGGTGCAGCTGGTAGGGCCGAATGAGGGCGATATGGCCTGCGGCGAATATGGTTTGGGGCGGATGGCGGAGCCTG
>CAISOG010000129.1 GCA_903887035.1 uncultured Holosporaceae bacterium
ATGCGGGTCGCCTGTTTGAGGGGTTAAACCTGGGGGATAATTTGCGCGGGGGGGTGTTGGCCATTAATGCCCAGCTTAGCAAGCCCGCCGACAACCGCTTTTACACTGGCACGGTGGAGATTGCCGATTTACGGCTGGTTAAGGCACCCCTGCTGGCGCGCCTTATCAGCCTGGCTTTCCCGACAGGGTTGCTGCAAGCCCTGGGGGGGGAGGGGATAGCCTTTAGCCAGTTGCAGGCCAACATTGCCCGCCAAAACCAACTGCTGACCATTACCAATGGCCGCCTGTATGGCAGCTCGCTGGGGCTTACCGCCAAGGGGCAGGTGGATTTAGCCAAAAATCAAATTAACTTGAGCGGGGTTATTGTGCCCGCCTATGCCGTCAACAATTTGTTTGCGCGAATCCCGCTGATTGGCGGTCTGCTTGGGGGTGATTCTGCGGGAGGATTGTTGGCCACCAATTACAGCGCGACAGGGGCGTTGGACAATCCCGACATATCGGTAAATCCCTTAAGCATGTTGACCCCTGGGGCGTTGCGCGGCATTTTTGGCAATGGGGCGCCAACCGAAATACCTGCCCCGCCGTCATCCAAATCTGGATCGGGCGAATCGCCGCCCAAATCTGATCCTGCCAAGCCCGATAAGGTAGCCCCATGACCAGCCCTGAAGTTTCAACCGCTACACCCACGGCTGCCCCCGCCTCATCTCTTGGCCATGGCCAGGCCGTCGCATCATTTTTCGATAGGCTGATGGGCGGGCGGATTGTGCGCGTCTGGCCGCAACAGGCTTGGCCGTTGATCCCGATGCTAATCGCCCTGGTCAGTGTGCCCGCCGCCGCTAAGCTTAGTGTGTTGTGGTTGCCGATGGCCGCCATTCTGGCACTGCTGGTTGGGCCGCGCCCTGCCGATGGAGCCGCATGGGGCAGGGTGCTGCCACTTATCCTGCTGCTAGGCATTGTGTGGGCGGGGCTAAGCCTGTTATGGACGCCAAATGTTGACCATGGCTTGCGCGCCTTTTTGGACACCGCCAGTTTGGCCTTGGCGGGCGGGATTTTGCTGAGTTGGCTGAAACAAACGCCCGACACGGTCAAGGCCATCGGCCGCCATTGGTTCGCCCGCCTGTATTTGGTGGCGTTATGCGGGCTGTTGCCGCTGGTGGTGGCGCACCGATTGGCTCTGCATGGGGTGCCTCATTTCGAATGGGCTGAGCGCGCCAATATGACCGATCGCGGATCCATCATGCTGGCGCTGTTGCTGTGGCCATGCCTTAGCCTGCTGGCGGGGCGTTGGCAAAGGCTAAGCCTGTGGTTGCTGGTGGCGGTGGTGGTGTTGATATCCAACAGTTTGGCGGCCAAGCTGGTGGTGCTGCTGGGGGGCGGGATTTTTATGCTTGCCCGCCGTTACCATCATGGCCTGCTAAGGGCGCTGCCGCTTATCGGCCTTGGCCTTCTTTTGCTGATGCCGATGGTGGCGCAAAGTTTTTACAGCTGGGGGTGGCAGTATGCGGAATGGATGCCGTCAAGCAGCCGCCATCGCGTGATGATATGGGATTTTGTTGCCCGCCAGGCCGCCATCCACCCGTGGTTGGGGTGGGGCATTAACGCCGCCCGCGATTTTCCCAATATGGGTGAGGTTCCCTTGCTCGGCGACCGCATGATTCCGATGCATCCGCACAACGGGGTGTTGCAACTGTGGTTGGAATTTGGCGCGGTTGGCATCGGCCTGTGCGCCCTGTGGTGGCTTGGCCTGTGCCGCAAATGGCGGATTTTGGCCAACCAATCTCCCCCCTTAAACGCCCACCAGTTGGTGCAGCAGGCCGCCGCCATCACCCAAGTCATCGGCCTTATGATGGTGGTTTGCACCAGCTTTAGCCTGTGGGCCAGTTACTGGCAGGCATGGATCTGGCTGATTGCAGGTTTTACGGTGCTGATAAATCGCCCGGCAGTTAATTATGAAATTGATCAGCGTAGGCAGCAGCAGTCCTAAGATTATGTTGCGCTATAATCATTCAGCCTAAGCGGCGACAGGCTTTCTTTTGAGATTGGTTGGAATGTGGGTGCGGGTACGTTGATTTTCCATGGGTCGGGTATAAACCTTCGCCTTTAGGCGGAACTAGCCTTTAGCTAGGAGTAGGTCTATAAGGGGGAATGGGGATAGCAGGAAAAGACCGATA
>CAISOG010000130.1 GCA_903887035.1 uncultured Holosporaceae bacterium
CGCAGGGTGGGGTCGAGGGCGCGTTGGCTGCGAATCGCCAAGTCAAACTGACCATTTGTGGATACATCCTGTTGCGCGGCCTTGCCTGATCGAATCAGCCCATCCAGTTGCAGGGCGCCCAGGCTGGACAAATTGGCCTCAATCACCAGGCGGGTGGACAGCGCCTGGCGCGCGGGGGCGGCCGACTCATCCTCCTTCCCGCCGCCCGATTGCCGCCAATAAAAGCGAATCGGGTTAAACTGACCATCCTGATACAGCGGCAAAAACAGGGCGCGCCAGCCCGACTCATTCGCAGGGCTATGGCTTGTGGATGGCGCCGCGGCCTCAGCCAGGCTTTGCCAGTCCTTATCCAGCGCGGCCAGCAGCTCTGCATCACCCTGTTTGTCACTTGGTTGGGCGCTGCCAGCCTTGCGATTTTTCGGCAACACAGCCTGCAGCGATGGGTCGGCGGCCGCCCCCAACCAGGTCGCCACATTGCCGCCGCGCAACTGGCTGTACAGATGCAACAATTGCCCCAAAATGGGCGCGGCATTGGCGGTCATCGCGGGCGGCAGGGTCTGGCCAGCGCTGGTCAATTGCTGAGCCAGCTGTTGCAGCACGGGCCAATCCTTAGCCAACGCCAGCTGCCCACTGGCCAGCGATGCCCATGATGGCGCGGCTGGGATAGTGCCAGGCATCATCGTGGACAGCTGCAGCGGCGCCAGCCATAAGGTGGTGGCCTGAGTTGCGGCTTGCGGCGCAGGTGCTTGCGGGCTGGATAGCGCGCGCGTGTTAAGCGGGGTGGTTGATTGGGGGATGGCTCCTTGCGGCGCAGCCATCGGCAATTCCAGTTGTAACCGCTGCCCCGCAAAGCTTTGTGTCGATTCCCACAGCATCGTTTCCCCAGTTTTTGCCACTGTTGCGGCCATCGGCCAGGCGGCGCCAGGATTGCTGGGCGGGGAGGCAAGCACCTGAATCGGCAGGCGCAGAATAAATTGGTTGCTGGGGGTTGGATTGGCGCCCGCCACGCCAGCAGCAGCGCCAGTTGCACCGCCAGTTACACCAGCACCACCACCACCCGCCAACCCTGCCCCCAACGCTTTTGCCGCAACCATGGCATTGCCCTTTGCGCCATAGGCCGCCATCGCCTCCTGCCGCGCGACGATGGGGCTGCTGCCTCCAGCGCCCGCCTCGCCAACAGCTGCACCCCCGCTGGCAGTGTTGCCCGCACCGCCGCCATCCCCCTCTACCGCAGCCGCCTGTAAATAGGATGACAACGCCTGCACCACCGCGCCACGAAGCCCATCGGGCAGGCTGCGCAAAAAGGCCGCCCGCTTATCGACATCCTTTGGCACAAAAAGGCTAAGCTGTCCCGCCACCGCGTTGGGCAGCAGTTGGGCGGTGTTGGTGGTGGCGATAACGGCGGGGCTTGGGCTGTTGGTGGCGGCGGGTTGGATGTTTAGCAGCCTGGCCATCACGGCCTCAGTCGCTGAATTCGCCCCAGATGGATTTGCCCCTGTTGAATTGGTGCCAACAAAATTCAGCTGCAGCAGCAGGCGTTGACCGCGTTCTAGCCCCCCATCCGTAACGCTAAGCCGTACCAACCCCGCCCCCGTTTGCAACAGCCAAAGGCCATCGGGATCCTGCCCCAACACCTGTGCCTCCAGCCGCATTTGCCCGCTTTGCCCGATTAAAGCGGCGGGCAGGTTGATGACCCGCCCATCCATGCCAACGGCGTTATTGGCGGCTGGTATTAATCGCCCGCCGGGTGTAACAGTAAGATCGGTCATGGTATAATCGACCCCTTGTTATGATCGGTGTCCCCATCTTGCCATCCACCCCCACCCTTTGTCAGCAAAAAGGTCAACAAAAAGGTCAGCAAAAAGCATGCCCTATGTAACGGCTGAACAATTGCCCGCCCTGTTGCAACCGGGGCAACGCCTGTTGGGGTTGGATATTGGATCCAAAACCATTGGCCTGGCATTATCCGATGCGGGGCGCAGCTTTGCCAGCGCGCTACGCACCCACCCCCGCGGCAAATTCCCCGTCGATTTGGCCATGTTGCGGCAGCTGGTGGATCAGCATCAGGTGGGCGCCCTGATTTACGGTTGGCCATTGACCTTAGATGGCGATATCAGCCCGTCATGCCAACGGGTTCGGAATTTTGCCGATTTGGTGGCGGCGCAACTGCCCCTGCCCGTGGTGTTGTGGGATGAACGGCTGTCAACCGCCGCCGTTAACCGCATGTTGATTGATCAAGCCGACCAAAGCCGCCAAAAACGGGCGGCCAAGGTTGATGCGCTGGCGGCGGCATGGCTGCTGCAGGGGTTTTTGGACTGCCTGTCCAATGCGCAGCAACGGCAATCCGATTGATTAGCGGGCTAAGGCTTCGTTGATTCGCGTGGCTGCCAAGGGCTGTAATGTCAACAAGCTGTTAGCAACAAATTGTTGCACGACACCTATGTCATGGGTTTTTTGTGCGCCAGCGGGATAGGATTCCCACCTGTTCTCAGGCGCATAAACGATAACAGGCGTTCCCTGTTCAACGGCGATACCTACCTCATCCTGTGTTCCGTTTCCGCCAGGAAGGGCAATGACTACATCAGAATAATGTATATTGCTAAGGTTTGCGCTTACTGCCTCTGATTCATTAAAACGAGCGTAGGGGGAGGCGACTGCAACTTCAACCCACGCATTGGCATGGCCATCGGTTGGAATAACGCCGATGCATTTACCCTTTCTATAATTTGCAGCACAAAATTCTTCGGATACAGCGGCCATTACCCCGCCCATACCACCTGTTAACAGGTGATAACCTTGCTCCGCAATCCATTGTCCCAGCGGTTTGGTATAGGCATGATGTGGGTTATCGCGTTCCCCCATTACGCCGATAATATAGCCAATCTCAATTTCTGTACTAAAAAGTGCGTTCATATTTTCAACATATGTATAGATTATAAATAAAATATATATAGCAAGAAAGCGATGTCAAGGTTTTGATAGAGGGTACAATCTAATGTCCAATGCGTAGCAACG
>CAISOG010000131.1 GCA_903887035.1 uncultured Holosporaceae bacterium
CACCAGGCGATGCCAGCCGCTTTTGATAGCCACTATAGAAGGCTAAGGCCTAATCAACAAGAGTCTCCATCGATGCGTAGGCGATGTTGCAGGCCAAGCGGTTAGCTTTGTTGGGCAGACCAAACCAGCCGAGGCGATCTGGCCGCCTGGGTTTCATCCAAACGGCGGCGCGGTGCATACAGGGGCGCTTGTTGCAGGCGGCTGGGATCCTTTTTGGCGATGTCGGCCAGAATTTTCAACGCGGTGACAAATTCATCCAGGGTGGCCTTTGACTCCGTCTCGGTTGGTTCAAACAGCAGGGCGCCGTGAACCACCAGCGGGAAATACATGGTCATCGGGTGATAACCCGCATCAATCATCCCCTTGGCGTAGTCCAGGGTGGATAGCCCCGTCCCCTCCAAAAACTTATCGCTGAACAGGGCTTCGTGCATGCAGGGGGCGGGATAGGCAGGGGTCAGGGCATCTTGCAACCGCGCCAGCAAATAATTGGCGTTAAGCACCGCATCGGCGGAGGCCTGCTGCAACCCATCGGCGCCCAGGCTTAGCATATAGGCATAGGCGCGGACAAAGGTAGCAAACTGCCCGTGAAAAGCGCGCAGACGGCCGATAGACTTGCCGCTGGCATCCTGCTCTACCCAGCTGGTACTACCCTTAGCATGACGCAGAAAGGGAATCGGCGCATAGGGTGCTAAGCGGGCGTTCATGACGACTGGCCCACTGCCTGGCCCACCGCCACCATGCGGGGTGGAAAAGGTTTTGTGCAGATTGATGTGCATGCAATCCAGCCCCAATTCGGCTGGCTTCACCCGTCCAACAATGGCGTTAAAATTGGCGCCATCACCATAGAAATAGCCGCCCACGCCATGAATACCCGCGGCAATCTCCAAAATTTCATCCTCAAACAGGCCACAGGTGTTGGGGTTGGTCAGCATCACCGCCGCCACGTCCGAACCCAAAGCCGCCTTAAACGCCGCCAGATCGGTGCGGCCGCGCCCATTGCTGGGGATCGCCTGCACCTTAAAGCCCAGGGCGGCGGCGGTTGCTGGGTTGGTGCCATGGGCAGATTCTGGCACCAGCACCCGTTGGCGTTGCCCGCCCTCCTGATCCTCCAACGCTGCTTTAATCAGCATCATGCCGCACATTTCGCCATGGGCACCGGCGGCGGGGGTCATCGCCACTGCATCCATCCCCGTTAAGCGCACCAGCCAATCGGCCAAATTTTCGATTAGCTTCAACGCGCCAGGCACGGTGGACAGCGGTTGCAGCGGGTGAATCTCCGCCAGGCCAGGCAGGCGCGCCAGCTTTTCATTCAGGCGCGGGTTATGCTTCATGGTGCAGGAACCAAGCGGCAAAATACCACTGTCGATCGCATAGTTCTGCTGACTCAGGCGGGTGAAATGGCGCACCACCTGCGGCTCGCTAAGTTCAGGAAGGCCGATTGGCGTTTGACGGGCTAAGCCGCCCAGGGCATCAAGATCATCAGTTTTGCCACCTGTTTCTGGCCAGTCCGTGCCATGAGTGCCCACCTGGCTGAGTTCAAACAGCAACGGTTCTTCATGATGCAATCCGCGATGGCCAGCGGGGTTCAGCTTAGGCAAATGGATGTCGGCACTCATCTTAACATACCTCTTTAATAGCTTGATAAAATTCGTCTTTATGGCTTTGTTGAGTCAGCTCAGTCACCGCCACCAGCAAATGGTTGGCTAGCTCAGGCTGATTCGGATACAGACGGCTTAACGGCACCCCCGCCAACAGCCCCCTGGCCGCCCATCGCTCCACCAACGGTTCGGCTGGCTGGCCAAGATCCAACAGAAATTCATTAAAATATGTTTTATTACAAACAGTTATTTTATTATCTTCATGTTTTTTGTTCGATAGATGTTGCGCCATATCGCTGGCCGCCGCATGGTTAAGCTGTGCCAGGCGGCGCAAGCCCTGCTCACCCAGCAGGCTAACATGAATTGTGAAGGCAAGAGCACAAAGCCCTGAATTGGTGCATATATTGCTGGTTGCCTTATCGCGGCGAATATGCTGCTCCCGCGCGACCAGGGTCAGGACGAAGCCGCGTTGGCCATTGGCATCAACTGTTTCGCCGACCAGACGGCCAGGCATCTGCCGCACATAGTTGGAACGGGTAGCGAACAACCCAACATAGGGGCCGCCGAAGTTCAGTCCGTTGCCCAGCGATTGCCCTTCGGCCACCACAATATCCGCACCCATGCTGCCAGGGCTTTTCAGCAGCCCCAGCGCGACAATTTCGCTGACCGCCACCACCAACAGCACGCCCGCCGCCTGACAGGCCTTGGCTAAGCTAGAATAGTCATTGAGATGGCCAAAAAAGCTGGGGTATTGCACCACCACGCAGCTAAGGTCGGGGGTAATTTGGCCAATCAAATCTTCGGCATTGTGCGGATCGGGCTTAGCCACGCTAAGCTCCACCCCCGTCCAGCGCGCCATGCTTTGCACCACCGCGGTGTAGTGCGGATGCAGCTGCCCCGACAGCAACGCCTTGTTGCGCCCCGTGATGCGGTTGGCCATCGTCACCGCCTCAGCGCAGGCGGTTGAGCCATCATACATAGAGGCGTTGGCGACATCCATGCCGGTCAGGCGCGCAACAATCGTTTGGAATTCAAACAGATATTTCAGGGTGCCTTGGGATATTTCGGGCTGATAGGGGGTGTAGG
>CAISOG010000132.1 GCA_903887035.1 uncultured Holosporaceae bacterium
GAGCCTTTTTGGATTTGGCTTAACAAGCTAAAGGACAAAACAGTAAGAAGACGGATTATTTATCGTTTATTGCGCATGGACCAGGGACATTATGGAGATGTGAAATCCATTGGCGAAGGGCTTTCGGAATTGCGCCTGTTCTTTGGCTCTGGTTATCGAATCTATTTTGGTGAAGAGGCAGGCAATATCGTGATTATTTTATGCGGTGGCGATAAAGACAGCCAAAACCGCGATATAGAAACCGCAAAAACTTATTGGGAGGAGTACAAACACCATGCGTCAATTTCGCACAGTTGAAGAAGGCATTGAGGATTACTTTCGTGTTCATCCTGATGAAATCGATGACTATCTGACAGAAGTTTTCCAAGAATATGCACAGGATAACGACACGGGCGCTCTGTTGGCATCGCTACGGGTTATTGCCCGTGTACGCGGGCTGAATCAGTTGGCTGGCAGTGTGGGTCTAAGCAGACAGGGGCTGCAAAAAGCCCTATCCAGCGATGGCAACCCACGCCTTGGCAATATTACCGCCATTATGAGGGCGATGGGGTACTGCCTGTTGCCACAAAAATTGCCGCCTACCCCTTTGTCTTCCCCTCAATAGGTTTTTCCCACTGCAATCTAAATGACTGCCCCTGGCCGCTCAGCTTGACCCATGCACCGATTGGCAGGGGATGATTGGTTAGGCCATGACCAAACGGCAACCCCATCACGATGGGCAGGTCGGGCAGCAGCTGTTGCAGCACCCGCTGCGCCACCGATGCCCAATCGTGCCCCTGGCGATCAATCATACTGCCCAGAATCACCGCCACCACCCGTTGCAGCCGCCCCGATGCATGCAAATGCCGCAAGCTGCGATCCAGGCGATAGGGATCCTCATCAAAATCCTCCAGCGCCAACACCAAGGGATCATCGCCAAAGCTGGCCAAGGGATCCTGGGGGGTGGCAATCATTTGTTGCAATAGGCACAAATTGCCGCCCACCAATCGCCCCTGCAGCTCATGGGATAGCAGAGGGTCAGACGGCGCCGCATCCCATTGCAGTGCGGGTGTTTGCCCCGATAAGGCCAATGGCCAGGCATGATCACTGGCGGCATCCAAACGCGGGCTTAAATCAGGCTGACTGGCCAACAATTGCGGATCCAGCGTGGCCAGCGTGCTTAACAGCGGGGCATGCCAGCCTATCAGACCCGCCGACACCGCCTGCGCATTCAGCAAAACGGTCACATCGCTGAACCCCGCCACAGGCTTAGCGGCATCCCGCACCGCCGCCCAATCGGCCGTGCCCAACAATCCGACCCACTGGCCACAGCCATAGCCGCCGCGCGCCCCCAAAATAGCATCAATCGCTGGATCATCGACCAGATCACGAAAGGCGGCCGCCCGCACCGCTGGTTCGCCGCCCATCACCCCCGCTGGGGTTTCGATCTGCAAATGGGTTTGTGGGTGCAGCACCAGGCGATAGCCCAGAGCACTCAGGCGCTTTACCCCCGCCGCCAACCTATCCGCCTCTGGCGCCCAGGATGGGGCAAACACCCCGATGGTACCGCCCGCGGGCAACGGCTTTGGCCAGATTAAGTTGGGTGTAACCGCCACTTACGCCGTCATCTTTCTAAGAATGACCAGGAATTGAGGCAAAATCGACCCACCCATCCTCATGAATGCCCGCCTGCAAGACTTGGTCATGGGGCTCATTCGGCAGGCAATCGACCCAGAAAGGGCGAAAGGCCACCCCAACCACGGTCAACGGCGGCTGGCTAGCGGCCTGCTCCGCCCGCAAAGCCGCCAGCGTCCGATCATAATAGCCCGCGCCGAACCCCAACCGATAGCCACGCCGATCAATTGCCACCGCGGGAATCAGAAGCAGGCTGGGCATCACCACGGGTTGCTCAGCGGCTGGCTGCCACAACCCGCGCAGCTGGGATGATTGCACCATGGCATCACCCGGTTGCCAGCGTTGAAAGACCATGGGCTGATCCGCCGCCACCACGGTGGGCAGCGCCAATTGATGCCCCTGTTGCACCAACCAATCATACAGCGCGCCCAAATCAGGCTCCCCGCCGTTTTCCCTGGCCAATGGCCAATAGCATCCGACCACCCCATGATGATGCCACCCTGGCCAAGCCTTGGCCTGTTCAACCACCTGCGCCGACCATGGCTTGGTCATCGATTCATGCAATTTGCGCCGCTGCATCAACAACAGGCTGCGGGCTTCAGATTTGCTGGCAAAGGGGGAAGCGGGCGGGGGGGAGGTAGTGGGCATATCGGATGGGGGCATGGTTTTTTAAGGGACTTAGGCGGCGTCATCACCCTGTTGCGCTTGCGCGGCTAAGGCAACCTCCAACTTGGCCATCTCTACCCGCGCCCGCAACTCAATCTCATCCAAAACTTCTTGCAATTTGGGGTCATCCAGCCCACCCGACCCCAAGGTCAGGCGGCGGTTGTTGACCAATTGTTGCAGGCGTTGAATCGTGCTGATTGGCAATTGACCGCTTAACAGGGCATCGCGCACCCCCTCCAACTGCTTCACCAAATCTTCGGCATAGGCCAGGCTTTTGCGCCGTCGCGCCTGCCGCTCCGCCACCGGATTCACCTCCTGCAGCGATAGTAACGGGTTAATCCCACTAGCCTCCCCCACCTCATCCATGGCGGCGGCGCCCGATGTGCTGGCGGTTAGCAAGTCGGCAAAGGCCTTAGCATCGCCCGACAGGCGGCGTGCGGCCGCCTTGCCACCAGCAACAGTTACCTTGCCAACGCTGTCAACTTTGATCACGCAACCTATCCTTTTGTGATGAAGGCAAGGTTAAAAGGGTCTTCAGCCATGCCGGCGGACGGATTGCCCACCCCAGGCTGAAGGCCACTTTATCAGCCAACAGCCCCCCAGCGCAAGCCCGCTAAGCTTTTCCCCCTCTACTGGCCTAGCTGCGACGTTAGCCCATTAACCAACACCTTAACCAGCAGCGGCGTGGCGGCTGTCGAGTTCGGCAAAGGCATCACCCCAGCTGCCCTGAGTGGCGGCCTTGGAATATTCGGTGGCGCGATTTTCAAAGAAGTTGGCGTGCTCAACCCCGTTCAGCATTTCATCCATCCAGGGCAGCGGGTTTTTGTCCACATGCTCCTGATACATCGGTTGCAGCCCCAGTTGCAGCAGGCGGCGGTTGGCGATGTAGCGGATATAATCCTTAACCTCCTGCCCACTAAGCCCCTCAACCGCGCCCATTTCAAAGGCCAGGTCGATAAAGGCATCCTCCATCACCACCATATGGTCGCAAATGTCGTACAGCTCCTGTTGGAACGCATCGGTCCAAACCTGTGGATTTTCCTCAATAAAAGTGCGGAACAGGCGGATGATGGAATTGCAGTGCAGGGTTTCATCGCGCGCCGACCAGGTCACAATCTGCCCCATGCCCTTCATTTTGTTAAAACGCGGGAAGTTCAGTAGGATGGCAAAGCTGGCGAACAGCTGCAACCCCTCCGTAAACGCGCCAAAGGCCGCCATGGTTTTGGCCAGACTGGGCAAATCATCAACGCTAAAGCCCTGGAAATAGTCATATTTCTCGCGCATTTCGGCGTATTTCATAAAGGCCTGGTATTCAGTTTCAGGCATGCCGATGGTGTCCAACAGGTGGGAATAGGCCGCGACGTGAATGGTTTCCATGTTGGAAAAAGCCGCCAGCATCATCACCACCTCGTTTGGCTGAAACACCTGGCTATAGTGGCGCATGTAGCATTTGTTGACCTCAACATCGCCCTGGGTAAAAAACCGAAAAATTTGGGTCAGCAGGTTGCGTTCCCCATCGCTAAGGCTTTTGTGCCAATCCTTAACATCGTCGGCCAAGGGCACCTCCTCAGGCAGCCAGTGAATCCGCTGTTGCATCAACCAGGCCTCATAAGCCCAGGGGTAGTAAAAGGGCTTGTACACAGGGTTGGGGGTCAGCAGGTTGGGTTGGCTGGTGACGGCGCCGCCCACAGCGGCAGGGGTGACAGCAGGGGAAAGGTGCAGTTCGGTCATGCTACAGGCTCCAGTAATGGCATATTTGGTAGGGCGATTCCATAATTCAGACTACATCTTGTGGCCGCCTTTGGCTA
>CAISOG010000133.1 GCA_903887035.1 uncultured Holosporaceae bacterium
CAGGTCATTAATGACGCGGTCAATATGACCAAGCGGGTCAATGACCTTGCCGGCACCATCCAAAACCTTCGCGCCTATGCCGACAGCAAAATTGATGAAACCGTCAAAAGCATCAACACCCTGACCACCCAAATTGATTCCCTGAACAACAAAATCGTTGTGGCACAGGCCAATGGCCAAGACATTACAAGGTTGGAAGACCAACGGGATCAGGCGGTAACCGATCTGTCCAAAAAGATTGGGATTAATGTTCATCTTCGCGCCAACAACACCCTGTTGGTGCAAACCAAAACCAGTCAAACCTTGGTGGATAGCGGCGCGAATCTGATCACCTATACTCCCCAAAATGTGGTGGGGGCATCGACCGTTTACCCCGCGGGCTTTAACTCTATTCTACTAGGCGGGCTGAGTGACCTGACCACTTCGGTGCAGGGGGGGGAGCTGAAGGGGTGGATTGATGCACGCGATAACGACCTGCCCGATGTTGCCACAGAAGTCGAAAATTTTGCCACCACCCTGCGCGATTCGGTTAACCAAATTCACAACCAGGGAACCTCCTTCCCGCCGCAAAATACCTTGACCGGCACAAGCTTGCTGGCTGCTGGCGCCGCCACCACCCTCAGCATGACGGGATCCGTCCGTATTGCCACCGTCGATGCGACAGGAAAATTCGTCACCAGCGCCGATATCGACTTAGCAACCGTTGCACCCGCCACCGTCGGCGGGCTGATTACCGCCATCAACACCAATCCTGCCTTAGCGGGCAGTGTGACCGCCAGCCTGGTTGGCACAGCGCCGAACCAAACCCTGCAGCTGGTTTCTAATACCGCTGGCAATGGCATTGCCCTGAACAGTTATGACAGCGTGCCGGCCAGCACCAGCCAGGTGCAAATCGGCGGCGCTGGCCCAACCCGCAGTTTTTCCTTCGCCTTTGGCCTTAATGATTTTTTTACAGGAACGGATACAGCAGCCGTCGTCGGCGATTTTTCCGCCAGCATGCAAGTCCGCAGTGATCTGGCCACCAATCCCAATCGTTTAGCTCACGGCGCCCTGTCGCTGAACACCGCCTTTGGCCCCCTACCCTTACCCACCACCCCTAACACCGCGGTGACCAGCGGGGATCGCGCCGTCGCCCAGTCTTTGGCCAATGTGTTTGGACAACCCATCAGTTTCAGCAGTGCGGGCACCCTGCCAACCGTTAATCAGACCTTTGGCGGCTATGCTGGCACGATTTTTGCAAATCAAGGTTATAGAGCAAACCTGCTTAACGACCAATCTGAACAAAAGAGTGATGTGTTGACCAATCTTAATGCACAAATCGGTGGAGTCAGTGGAGTCAATCTGGATGAGGAGATGGCGCAGCTTACGATTGTACAAAATGCCTACAACGCAGCGGCACAAGCTTTGAAAACCAGTGATCAGATGTTCGATCAATTGCTTAGTATTATGGGATAACTTAGATGGTAACGCGTGTCAGTAGCCAAAGTCATTTTGATAGGTTGCAGTATGATGTGCAACGCACTCAGGAGCGTTCGGTCGAACTGCAAACGCAAATTTCTAGCGGAAAAAAATCCTCGAATTACGCTGGTCTTGGTATCAAAGGGGCGGATATGGCTGCCTTTCGGGCTACCCAAAACCGCCTAACCCAATTTAAAAACAATATTGATACGGCCGATCGGCAAATTACCACGACCGAAAAAACCGTCGGACAAATTCTTAAAGCTATCGGCGATTTTCGCGCCAATCTTGTCACATCGGTCAGCGCCAACAACTATACACAATACCCTTATAGCACCGAAGCCCAACAGGTTTTGGAGCAAATCAGCGGCTTTCTTAACGTGCGTGACAGCGATGGACGTTATCTGATGGCGGGCAGCATGACCAACACCGCCCCCGTCACCCTGACTACCCCTGTACCCGCCACCGACCCAACGATAC
>CAISOG010000134.1 GCA_903887035.1 uncultured Holosporaceae bacterium
CCAAGCGCTAACAAATTCGTTTATAAAGGCAATCCGCCGAAAAAATGCGGTGGATGCCGGCTAAAAGGATTTCGGGCTTATAGCTGGCATGGGTTAAGCAAAAAAAATTTTGGGTGCGTTAGGATAAATCCATGACAAAGTTAAAAAGCAAAAGTTCTGCGAAAAAGCGGTTCAAACGTACCGCCAGCGGTGTATGGTTGCGTCCCTATGCGGGTAAACGCCACAACATGCGTTGCCGTTCGCAAAAACGCATTCGTGAGGCACGCGGTATGACCGCGGTGCATGCCACCGATGCCGGTCGCATGGCCATTTACCTGCCCTACGCATAAATTTTTATTTAAAGGAGACATCATATGGCACGGGTTAAACGCGGTGTTCAGGTTCGCGCCCGCCACAACAAAATTTTGGATATGGCAAAGGGCTATCGCGGCCGTAACGCCACCTGTTACCGCATGGCGCTGGAACGGGTTGAGAAGGGCTTGCAATACGCCTATCGCGACCGCCGCAACAAAAAACGTGACATGCGCAAATTGTGGATTATCCGCATCAACGCTGGCGCACGCGCCCACGGTCTGACCTATAGCACCCTGATTAACGGGCTGGGTCTGGCGGGTATTGAAATCGACCGCAAGGTTCTGGCCGAGCTGGCCATTCACCAGCCTGCCGACTTTGGCCAATTGGTTGAGCAGGCGAAACAAGCAGCCGCTTAGCCCCTGCCATGACGGGGGTATCTGCAGCCATGATGAACAACGGCGCAACCACAGATGCCGCTGTCCTTAAGGACTCAACGGATAGCTGGCTGGATGAGGTTGCCGCCTGTAGCCAGTTGGAGCAGTTGGAGCAGTTGCGGGTTGACCTGCTGGGTCGTAAAGGCCGCCTGACCGAACAACTGAAAAGCCTATCAACCCTGCCCATCGACGAACGGCGGGAGCGTGGTGCCGCCCTGAATCAGCAGCGGGAGCGGTTGGAGGTCGCCATTGCCAGCCGTAAACAGGCTTTGCAGAATGCCGCCCTCGCCGAACGGCTAACCAATGAATCCATCGATCTAACCCTGTCCCCGCAGCCAGAGCGGCAGGGTCGGGTGCATCCGATAAGCCAGACCACCGCCGAACTGCTGACCATTTTCCGCGGCCTTGGCTTTGCCATTGGTGAGGGGTCGGACGTGGTGGACGATTGGGACAATTTTGGCAGCCTGAATTTTCAACCGCACCATCCCGCCCGTGAAAGCCAGGACAGTTTTTTCTTGCAGGGTAGGGATGCCAACGGCCTGCCCACCCTGCTGCGCACCCAAACCTCCTCAGCGCAAATCAAGCTGATGCGGCAATTTGGCGCGCCGCTGGCGATGGTGGTGCCGGGTAAGGTTTATCGGCAGGACAGCGATGCCACCCATTCGCCAATGTTTCATCAGCTGGAAGGCTTTGTGATTGATCGCGGCATCAGCTTTGCCCATCTTAAGGGCTGTTTGCAGGCGGTGTTGACCCGCTTTTTCGGTATTCCCGATCTGCCGATGCGTTTTCGCCCCCATTACTTTCCCTTCACCGAACCGTCGGCGGAGGTTGATATTGCCTGGTCACGGTCAAAGGGGCGGATTGACCGCGATGGCGACAAATGGCTGGAAATTTTGGGTGCGGGCATGATTCACCCCACCGTGCTGCGCAACGGCGGTATTGATCCCAACGAATATCAGGGCTTTGCCTTTGGCATGGGGCTGGATCGCCTGACCATGCTGAAATACGGCATTAAGGATTTGCGCCCCTTCTTTGAGGGCGATTTGCGCTGGTTGGGTCATTATGGCTTTAGCCCGTTTGGGGGTGGATCATGAAACTGACCCTAAACTGGCTAAAGGATCATCTGGCCACCACCGCCAGCCTGCAAGAAATTACCGAAGCCCTGACCAACATTGGCCATGAGGTTGATGGAGTGGTGGATCGGGCGGTAGGGCTGGCTGACTTCACGGTCGCCAGGATTGTCAAAACCATGCCGCACCCCAACGCCGATCGGCTAAAGGTTTGTGTGGTCGAGACCGCCAACGGCAACCGCCAGATTGTCTGCGGCGCCCCCAATGCGCGGGAGGGGTTGATGGTGGCCTTAGCGCTGCCCGGCCATGTTATTCCCGCAACGGGCAAAAAATTGACCGAGGGTAAGATTCGCGATGTGGTGTCTGAGGGGATGTTGTGCTCCGCGCGTGAGCTGGGGTTGGGTGCGGAGGATGCGGGCATTATGGAATTGCCCAGCGATGCCGTTATCGGCCAAAAGCTGGTGGAGCTGTTGGGGCTGGATGACCCGCTGATTGACCTGGATCTGACCCCCAACCGCGCCGATTGCTTTGGCGTGCGCGGCTTGGCGCGCGATTTGGCGGCGGCTGGCTTGGGAACGCTGCGCCCGGAGCAGCCGCTTAGCCTGCCCCCCGCGGCGCCCTGCCCGATTGCGGTGCGGCTGGATTTCTCCGTCGAGGCGGCCGATGCCTGCCCGCTGTTTACCGCCCGCCTGATTCGCGGTGTTCGCAATGGCGCCAGCCCCGATTGGTTGCAACAGCGGCTGTTGGCGGTTGGCATCAACCCCCATTCGGTGTTGGTGGATATTACCAATTACCTGAACCTGGATCGCTGTCGCCCGCTGCATGTGTTCGACGCGGATCGCCTGGCGGGGCAGCAACTGACCCTGCGCTTAGCGGCGGAGGGGGAGTCGTTTCGCGGCCTGAACGAAAAAGACTATCGCCTGAAGGCTGGCATGACGGTGATTTGCGACGATTCAGGCGTTATCAGCCTGGCCGGCGTGATGGGGGGGGAGGGCAGCAGTTGCAGCGCGACCACCACCAACGTGTTGTTGGAATCGGCCTGGTTTGACCCGGTTCGGATTGCAAAGGCTGGACGCGCCCTGGATATTCGCAGCGATGCGCGGCAGCGGTTTGAGCGCGGGGTTGACCCCGCCAGCACGCTGACAGGGCTGGATCTGGCCACCCAGATGATTCTGACCCTGGCTGGCGATGACCAAACCACGGTGAGTGAGGCGGTGGTGGCGGGCAAGTTGGACTTTCACAGCCCGCGCCAGATTGACTTTGACTATGGGCTGGTTAGCCGCTTGGGTGGGATCGACCTGACGCCTGAACAGATTGGCCAGCATTTATCCGCGATTGGATGCAGTCTAACGCCCGCCAAAAACGGCGTTGCTACCGTGACCGTGCCCAGCTGGCGCCATGATCTGGCCATCCCCGAAGATTTGGTGGAGGAGGTGTTGCGGCTGGTTGGCTATGGCCAGGTTCCCGCCGCCCTGCCGCCCGTGCCCGTCATGAAAATGGCGAAGCGGCAGCCCGATTGGTTGGCGCGTGCCGAAACCGCCCGCCGCCTGTTGGCCAGCCGTGGGTTGGTTGAGGCGATGAGTTTTTCCTTTGTCGATGCGGCGGTGGCGGAGCGGTTTTTGCCCGCGGGTAGGGCGCTGAACGATGATTTGCGGCTGACCAACCCGATTGCCCATGATTTGAACTGCATGCGCCCCAACGTGCTGATTGGCCTGTTGCAGGCGGCCAGCCGCAACCAAAGCTATGGCGTGACCGATGGCGGGTGGTTTGAGGTGGCACCGATCTATCATGCCACCAGCGTTAAGCCTGACGGATCCCCGATTCAGGAAATGCAGCTGGCGGGCTTGCGGATGGGGCAAACCCATCAACGGCACTGGGCAAGCAAGCCACGGCCAGTCGATTTCTATGATGCTAAGGGCGACCTGTTGGCTATAGCCGCCGAATTGGGGTTAAAGCCTAGCGCGCTAAAGCTGCAACCGCTGACCGATCATCCCGCCTATCACCCTGGCCAGGCCGCCGCGTTTTATCTGTCGCCGCACAAACCCCCTGTGGCGGTGGCGGGCGTTCTGCACCCCAGGTTGCTGCAGTCGTTGGATCTGCCCGAACCGATGGTGGCGTTTGAGCTGTTTCTGGATCGCCTGCCCCCGATTGCGGCAGCGCAGGATCCCCGCAAATCCGACTATCAGATCAACCCGCTGCAACCCGTGGTGCGCGATATCGCCCTGATCATGCCAGAGGGGCAGGCGGTGGGTGAGGTGTTGAAGGCCTTGGAGGATCAGCGGGAGCCGTTGGTTAGCACAATTGAGGTGTTTGATGTTTACCGTGGTGCGCCGTTGGCCGCGGGGGAGAAGTCGGTGGCCATCAGCCTGACCCTGCAACCCCAGGGTGAGGCATTGCAGGATGAACAGATTCAGGGCATCGTGACCAAACTAACCAACCAGGCCTGCCGTCAAACCGGCGCCAAATTGCGGGCGTGATGGCACCGAATCCGACTCCAACGCCGCCGCCCCCTTTAGAAACCAATCAACGTATTTGGCCGCTAACCGCAACCATTAATAACGCTGGTCATCTGGCGGTTGGTGGGTGCGACCTGGTTGAGCTGGCCAAGCAGTATGGCACCCCATTGTATGTTATTGATGAGGCTGGCGTGCGTACCGCCGCCCGTGGCTATGTCGATGGAATGGCGCGATGCTATCCTGGCAACAGTTTGGTCATCTACGCCTCCAAAGCTTGGAACATGTTGGCACTATGCGCGTTGATGCAGCAGGAGGGCGTGGGCATTGATGTGGTGTCGGGGGGGGAGTTGGCCACCGCCCTGCAAGCGGGGGTTGATCCAGCCCGCATCTATTTCCATGGCAACAACAAGTCGGAGCAGGAGTTGGCGGCGGCACTGGCGGCGGGTATCACCCTGGTGGTCGATAATTGGTTAGAGCTGGAAACGCTGCATCGCCTGACTTTGCAGAATGGGCAGGCGCAGAATGGGCAGGCGGAAAACGCGCAAACCAAGTCTGAAAAAGACAAGCCCCGCATCATGCTGCGGCTGACCCCTGGCATCGAATGCCACACCCATGACTATATTCGCACCGGCCATCTGGACAGCAAATTTGGGTTTGATCCTGATGAGGTGACAGGGCTGTTTGACTGGCTGCTGGCCAACCCGCAGCTGCAGGCGGTCGGCCTGCACGCCCATATTGGATCGCAGATTTTTGAGCTGCAACCGCATAGGGATCTGGCCAACGGCATGGTGGAGATTTACGCGCGCGGGCGGCAGTTGGGATTGCCCTTTTCTGAGCTGAACATCGGCGGTGGGTTGGGCATTTGTTACACGATGGATGATGACCCGCCCGCCATTTCGGTTTGGGTGGAAACGGTTGCCGCGGCGGTGGCCGCCGCCTGCGACAGCATCGCCTACCCTATCCCAAGCTGATTTGTGAGCCTGGCCGATCCCTGATTGGATCTTCGGGTATCACGTTGTACCAAGTTGGGGCGCGCAAGACGGTGCCCAATGTGCGCACCTATGTGTCGGTGGACGGCGGCATGTCCGACAATCCCCGCCCGATTACCTACGGCGCCCGCTACAGCGCGCTGCTGGCCAACCGCCCGCAGGCGGCGGCGGATGAGTTGGTCACCGTTGCGGGCAAGCATTGTGAATCGGGCGATGTGCTGCTGCCCGATGTGCTGCTGCCCACCATGCAGGCGGGGGACTTGCTGGTGGTCTTTGCTACCGGCGCCTATAACGCCTCGATGGCCTCCAACTACAACCGCCTGCCGCGCCCCGCCGCGGTCATGGTGCGTGATGGCCAGCCCGCCGTGGTGATGGTGCGGGAAACGGTTGAGGATTTGTTGCGTCAAGACCGCCTGCCGCCGCAGTGGCAGAAGGCGTAGCCATCCCTGCTCCGCCTATGGATCCCGCTTAAGGCAGGGTTTGGATCCAATGCACGGCGAGGCCGCTGGCCAGCATAAGGGTCAGAATCGGCGCACAGATAACCAACAGACGGCCGCTGCCCACCCGATGAATCAGCACCAATTTTGCCACCATATTGGTGGTCAGCGCCAGCAAGATGGCCAGCGATGCCGCCTCAATCGGGATGCCGCCCGAATTGGCAACGCTGCCGATGGCCAGGGTGATGGCGCGCACGCTGAACACCCCGCCGATGACCGAGGTCAGATAGATGCCATCCGTACCAAACAACCGCACGATTAGGGTGACAAGAATCAGCGACAGCGAAATCACCAACGCAAAGGTGCCGGTGCGCTTCAGGGTAAGGGGGTTATCCAAATTCAGGTTGATAACCTTATCCTTGCGCATGGATCGTTTGGGCAGGGCGAGCAGCCCTAAGGCAATCATCAAGCCAACCGCGCAGGGGGCAATCAAAATCATGCTAAGCTGCGTTGAGGCAATTGGCGCAATGGTGTGCAGGGTAATCAGCTGTATCAACATCGATGCGACTTCGGCCAACACAATGCTGCTGATCACCAGGCGGCCAGGGTTGTTGGTTGTGCGGGTGCGGGCAGCCAGGTTTAAGGTGGTGGTGGTGGCGGAAACCAGACCGCCGAACAGCCCGACCAGGATGATGCCCGATCCCGCCCCCAGGGCGCGGCCGGTGATATAGGCGCCAAACTCAACGCCCGAAATCAACACAAACAGCAACCAAATTTTGGTGGGGTTAATCAGTGACCAGGGATCAATATAGTGATTGGGCAACAGCGGCAGAATCACAAAGGCGATTACCAAAAAGACCAGGGCGGCGGTCATTTCCTTTTCGCTGATACCCGAATGGGCAAAGCTGTGTACCCGTTCCTTAGCGGCCAGCAGTACCAGCAGCATGATGGCCAGGATAATCGCCAGCTGCCCATCATGATAGCCCAAATAGCCCAACACAAAACTGGCCATTGCAGCCGTTTCGGTGGTCAGACCCGCCTGGACAAATTTGGTGGCAACGCATTTGCGCACATAGCCGGCGGTGATCACGATCACCACAAAGGATCCCACCACCGCCTGAATAAAGGGGGTGCCAATATGGGCGGTCAGCGCGCCCAACAGGGTGATGATGGTGATGGTGCGCACCCCAAAGGATGAATTGGTGCCATCCTTTGATTTGGTGCGTTCCCGTTCAATGCCAATGACGATACCAATGGCCAGCGCGACCAAAAAGGGCTTAAGAATTTC
>CAISOG010000135.1 GCA_903887035.1 uncultured Holosporaceae bacterium
AATCATAAGCAACACCAGAAAACTCACCCGAATTGGGATCCTTTATCAAATAGGGGGGGTAGGTGATATAGCCGCATCGTATTGTCTTTGTTTGTACGATACGTGACAGGGCATTTTCGTTTGATTGGATGGCGGGCTGTGTATTATTCTTAAGCGCCCATTCATAGCCTGCCAATCCAGCAATGAAGATGATGAATATCATAACAGGAACTTTTTTTAGCATTACCAATCTCCCTTTGGTCACTTCGTGCAAAAAATATTCTCACTATCCTAAGTGAATTGCAACCAATTTTTTCTCTTGTTTCTAAACAGAAAACTGTGATTGTTATGGCATGAATATAAGCAAGATTGTAAACATAAATTTACAAGGGGATGGATGCGATGGAGACAGACAATCAAAGGCTAAATGGGGGGCAGGCTGTGGCGGCAACCGCCCATACCGCCGTGAAGTCTGCCGCCTGGTGGGGCGCGATGGGCAATTTTGCCTGGGCATGCGCGTTAACCCCCGTGACGGCGCCGTTGCATCTGGTGGCGGGCGCCATTGGGCTGTCAAACGAAACGCATTTTCGTTTGGCGGATAAGAATATTGTTTATCAATCCGTTACATCTCATCTTAACCAATGGTTTTCCCCCATTGGTCGCCACCTAAGCCGCAAGACTATTGATGATTCCCTGGCGGCGCGGATGGCGATAACCGCCAATCGATCATGGCACAGCCCCGCCTTTGTTGATATTTTTTCAATCGGTTGCTTTACCGCCAACGCGGTTGAGGCTGCCTTTCGAGCTGAGCTGTTACGGTCAATCATCAGCCTGATTTATATAGCAGGCCTTATCGCCCTCATTAATTTGATTGAACGCAATTATTCCTTAGACAGTCGTTACCAATCCCCCGGTGTGTTCGTGGGGATAAAAGCTTGGTACCAAAAAACTGTATCCGCACCGTTGAAGGCGGTATTTGCCAATACGGGATTTTGGTTCCCCCTGGGCAACGCGGTAACCATGATTGAGCAGGGGGTTAAAACGTTGCTTAACCCGTTGGGGGCGATTGGGTTTTTTATCGCGGCCTGTGCAACGGTTACCGCCATGAAACCCCTGTTTCAAAGCATGGCAAGATCTGCTGGCCTGCATCTGGATGGACGCATGCCGTCATCAACCCCACCCGCGCCGAACCGATTCAGACGAGCCCTGGCCAGTGGGTTTGAGGCTGCCATGGCGGGGGTGCTGGGCGCCAAGGCTGGCCGCGCGCAACGGATTGGGGCAGTCGGCGATTTCATAGCCGCCATCAATTCCCTTAGCTTGGGGCATTATGAGATTGGTATCGCCCTGGCCTGCTGGGGCGTATCAAACTGGCTTTATGGCGGCCTGAGCAACAAGGCTGCCGCCGAAGCCGCCGCCGCTCAGGCGCAACAATCAGAAAGATAGAGAGCAGAAGTCCTAGCCGTGAAACTGGGCGGTTTCGGTTGAACCCGCCATGGCGGTGGTGCTGGATTTTCCCCCTGACACCGCAACAGAGACGGCATCGAAATAGCTGGTTCCCACCTCACGCTGGTGCCGAACGGCGGTAAAGCCATGGTCGGCGGCGGCAAATTCGCCCACCTGGAATTCGGCATAGGCGCCCATGCCGCGATCGCGATAGGCGCGCGCCAGCTCAAACATGCTGTAGTTCAGGTTGTGAAAGCCCGCCAGGGTAACAAATTGATAGCGATAGCCCATGGCGGCAATTTGCTGTTGAAAAGTCTCAATATCCGCCAGGCTTAACTTCGCCCGCCAGTTGAAGGAGGGGGAGCAGTTATAGGCCAACCATTTGCCGGGGAATTGGGCGTGCACCGCCTCAGCAAAGCGTTTGGCCTCCACCAAATTCGGCTCACTGGTTTCCCACCAGATTAGGTCGGCATAGGGGGCATAGGCCAGGGCGCGGGCAATGCAGTAGTCCAGCCCAACATCGTCCTTAATGGCGTAGAAGCCTTCGGAAGTGCGGGTGCCGGTCAGAAACGGGCGATCCCGTTCATCAATATCGCTGGTGATAAATTGGGCGCTGTGGGCATCGGTGCGGGCGACAATCAGGGTATCAACCCCCGACACATCGGCGGCCAGGCGGGCAGCGTTCAGGGTGCGGATAAAGCCCTGTATGGGCAGCAGCACTTTGCCACCCAGGTGGCCACATTTTTTCTCCGACGCCAACTGATCCTCAAAATGCACCGCCGCCGCGCCGGCCTCAATATAGGCCTTCATAATCTCAAAGGCGTTGAGGGGGCCCCCAAAGCCAGCCTCAGCATCGGCCAGAATCGGCACGAACCAATCGATGTTGCCCGTCCCCTCCATGGTTTGGATTTGGTCAGCGCGCGCCAGGGTGCGGTTGATTTTTTTGACCAACTCGGGCCCACTGTTGGCGGGATACAGGCTTTGGTCAGGGTACATTTGGCCAGCGGTGTTGTTGTCCGCCGCCACCTGCCACCCGCTAAGATAGATGGATTTCAGCCCCGCCCGCACCATCTGCATCGCTTGATTCCCCGACAGCGCACCAAGGGAGGCAACATAGGGCGTGCTTTGCAAATAATGCCACAGCTTCGCCGCGCCCAATTTGGCCAGCGTATGCTCCACCACCACACTGCCGCGCAGGCGTAGCACATCGGCCGCCGTGTAGTCACGCTGTATCCCATGCCAGCGCGGGGTTGACCAATCGGGCGCGGGGGTTTTGGGGGCGGTGGGAATGGGTGTGGTCATGCTGGGATTCCTAAAGGATGGGGCAGGGGGGAAGATGGTTAAGGGGAGGGAGGCGCAGGACGGGACGAACAAACCAAGGAATAGGGACACTATAGCAGGTATCGGCAATTGTCGTTAGGGGATATCCCCGCCCGCAATCACGCACCCGTTTCCCTTTGTCCTAATGCAAGATGGTTACCAAGCTGTTAACGAACTGCATACACGGGTTGCAGCTTATTCCCCCGCCCACTCTTTTTTTTACCCCCGCCCCCTGACCCCCTCCCGCAGGTGGAGGGGGAACACAGGCGCGCACTCCACCCCTGCGGGGGATCCATACGGCGGGGCGGCTGGGTTACGCGGCAGAGGTTGGTGGATTTCCGCCTACGCGGAAATGACGACGTATAGGGCTAAATGGAAAGAGCTCTAACTGGTCAGTTCCAGTTTGCGTTCTACCTCTTTCAGCTCAAAACATTCGATCATGTCTTTGGGTTGCAGATCGTTGAAGTTTTCCAGGCTGATCCCGCATTCAAAGCCCTGCTTGACCTCCTTCACCTCATCCTTAAAGCGTTTCAGGGCTTTAAGAGATCCGGTGTGGATCACCACATTGTCACGCAGCAGGCGCACCTTAGTGTTGCGGCGAATAACGCCCTCGGTCACATAGCAACCCGCGACTTTACCAACCTTGGTGATGTTGAACACCTCACGAATTTCGGCGTAGCCCAAGAATTCTTCAGCCATTTCGGTCGGCAACAGCCCCGTCAGCGCCGTCCGAATCTCCTCCAACAAATTGTAGATAATGGAGTGATAGCGGATTTCGACGCCATCGCGGCGTGCCAGATCGCGGGCTTGCGGGTTGGCGCGGACGTTAAAGCCCAGGATGATAGCCTTGGATGCGTTGGCCAGCACCACATCCGATTCATTGATCCCACCAACGGCGGCGTGAATGACCTTAAGCGACACATCCTTAGCCTGCAATTTTGCTAAACTGCTGCC
>CAISOG010000136.1 GCA_903887035.1 uncultured Holosporaceae bacterium
CAGCCTGCGAAAATGTTACGAGGTCGAGAAACGGAGCGGCTAGGCGCGCCATAGCACAGCGACGGCGGTAGTGTACAGGGACGTACATGAGCACCGTATCACAGAGATCGTGACATTTGCAGCACTGGAGATTTTTAAAGTGGAATGACTATAGAGGGCACGGGCTATTCCTGAACCACCACCTCTGTCCATCCATCATCCTCATCAACCCATTCATAAGACAGGCTGAGGGCGGCGGACATGCTGACCAACCCAAAGGCCAGCTTATTGACCCAATCCGACAGGCTGTACAGCACTTCGCGCAGGGCGCCAAATTCCACGAACAACGCCGTCAACGGGATGATAAAGCTCAGGCTGTAACCCAGCAGGATTAACAGGCGCATTTGGTTAAAGGCGCGCACCACCTCAACAGGCTGCTCAGCCAAGTTATCGGCCAGGCTGACATACAGGGTAAACAGCAGCAGCAGCAGGGCGACGACCGCAATGCCATATAGGGTAAAGGCTGTGTCAACCGACAGCGGGGTGGTGGCATCCTTACTGAGCAACCATTCGCCGCTCATCCCAACCACAACCAGCACAACGGCCGACAGCACCAACCGTATCACCAACCACCGTGACGACCGATCCATGCCCAACAGCACTGGGATTTGCAGCAGCAGCAGCGGCAGGGTTATCAGCCAATCCAGATAGTGCAGCTGAACAGCGTTTTGCGCCAAAGATTGTGGAATGGGCAGTTTCGCGCCGCCCAAGCCACTAAGATAGTAATAGCTGATAGCACTTACCAGGGCGACCACCGCGTTTAACGAGGCAATCACCCGAAATTCCGGCGCCAAATTGCCGCGCTCCAACACAAAATACAAAGTTGCACCGGCAAAGCCGATAAACCCTAGCCAATAGAGATAGGGGGGCAGGATAGCCAGCAGATTGGCTGGCAACGCATTGGCCGAAATCAATTGCGCAAACGAAACGTCAACCATCATACAAACCCCAAAAAAAAGCTAAAGCCGCGCAGCAGGCGGAATAAGACTTTTTTAAAGCAAAAACCCGCTATAGGCAATCATCCTGCAACCGTTGGCATAAATTCTTTGGCTTCGGCAAGCTTGGTTTGCCGAGCCACTAACGGCAAGGCTGCCCCACGCCTATCCCATCGCTTATCAAAGGCTTGCCAACGGCGCCGAATATGCTCTAATTATGCTGAAATTTTCGCAACCCTGGCCAACCCTGGATTTTACCATGTCTGCAACCCGTATCTTTCTAACAAGACTATCTGCCGTGGGATTTTTAAGCGTGCTTGCGCTGCCTGGCATGGCTAACGCCGATATTCAACAGGGGTTGGCGGCCTATCAAAGCGGCGACTTTGCCACCGCCTATCAACAGTTTGAGCCGCTGGCCACTAAGGGTGATGCGGCGGCGCAATTTGCCCTGGCGGTTATGTATTTGCAGGGGCAGGGGGTGAATGCCGACACGACCAAGGCGCTGGAATTGTTGGAAAAGTCCGCTGCGCAGGGGCATGTTAAGGCCGCGGTCAATGCTGGGTTAATCTATGCCCGTGGTATTGGGGTTGAGCCCGATTATACCAAGGCCATCAGCCTGTTGGAAAAAGCCGCCAACAGCGGCAATGTGCAGGCCAAAAGCCAGCTGGCCGATTTGTACCGTGAAGGCCTGGGCGCGCCCAAGGATTTTCGTAAGGCGGCCGCCCTGTACCGCGATGCGGCCGATGCCAATGATGCCAACGCCCAGTACAACTATGGGGTGATGAGCGCGACCGGCATTGGCGTTACCCAGAATTGGGCGGATGCCTATGCCTATTTAACCCTGGCCGCTAATCAAAATGTGGCTGAGGCGAAAGAGGCGCTGACCAATATCAGCGGTTTTATCAGCCCTGAGGATATGGCGGCGGGCAAAGACTTGGCGGCCAACAAGGCCAAGAAAGCTTCTAGCTTGTCGGACTCAAAAGCCAGCGGCAGCAAGGCTTCCTCTGAAGAAAAGCACAGCGGTGCTGACCATAAGGCTGACAGCGCAACCTCCACCAGCAAAAAAAGCAACTGGTAGAAACCCTAAACGGTGCGTGACAACCCGACAGCTTATCCCAACGGTGGCCTAATTCTGCCGTTTCAGGGGCGCCATCCCCAAATCACGACCCCCTGCTTTATCGCGCCCAACGCCACCGTTATCGGCGATGTGACCATCGGGGCGGAGAGCAGCCTGTGGTTCGGGGTGGTGATTCGCGCCGATGTGAACGCTGTGCGGATTGGCCGCCAAACCAATATTCAGGATGGCACCATCATCCATGTGTCGTCGGGGGAGCTGGGCGGTGCCGCCAGGCCGACCCTTATCGGGGATCGGGTAACGGTGGGGCATGGCGTAATCCTGCATGCCTGTGAGCTGCAAGATGAGGCCTATATCGGCATGGGATCGGTGATTTTGGATGGCGCGGTGGTGGAGGGCGGCGGCTTTTTGGCGGCGGGCGCCCTGTTAACGGGGGGCAAGGTGGTTCGGCGCGGTGAGCTGTGGGGGGGCAATCCCGCCAGGCTGCTTCGGCCGCTGCGCGCTGAGGAGGTGGCCTATATCCCCCATTCGGCTGCCCATTATTGGCGGCTGGCCAGCGCCTATAGTTAGCGCCTATATCCCCGCCGACCCGTAATAACCCGCCAATGATCCTCTAATCATAGGGATTGTCGTTGGTACGCAGCTGCCAACGAATCGGCACCGGCGCCAGTTTGAAATGGGCGCGCAGGCTGTTGGTCAAATAGCGTTGATAGGCGGGCGGCATCTCCACCATGCGGTTGCTGAACAGCAGGAATTGGGGTGGGCGCGCCGATTGTTGGGTGATGTAGCGGAATTTCAGCGGCCGCCCCTCAACATAGGGGGGCGTTTGCCGCTCAATCGCCGCCCGCAGCCAGCGGTTCAGGGCGGGGGTGGGCAGGCGCAGGTTCCAGCTGTCGTACAATTCGACCACCAGCTTAAAAATCTGGTCAAAATTTTTGTGATAGGCCGCCGAAATGGTCAGCAGCGGCAGGTCGAGTTGGGCGAAGGAGGTGTCCAGACGCCACCGCAAATCCTCTCGCACTTCTTTGGGCGTATCAACCAGATCCCATTTGTTGGCGGCGATGACCAGCACCCGCCCCTCCTCCACCACATGGCGGGCAATCTGCAAATCCTGGCGATCCAATCCCGTGGTGGCGTCGAACAGCAGCACGACAACCTCGGCCATCGCAATCGCGTTCAGGGTCGCCCCCACCGCCATATATTCCACCGCATCCTCCACCCGCGTTTTGCGGCGCAGGCCAGCGGTGTCGACCAGCTCAATCGGGCGGCCATGCCATTGCCAGGCCAGAGCGATCGCATCGCGGGTGGTGCCGGCAATGGGACTAACGCTCAGGCGGTCTTGCCCCAACAGGGCGTTAATCAGGGTGGATTTTCCGACATTGGGGCGGCCAATAATCGCCAGTTTCAGCGGCCGTTGCGGCGCCCCCAAAACAACAGGCTGAACAGTGTTCTGGCTGGCAGATTTGCCCGCTGCCTTAGTCGATTTGGCGCCCGCCCCGGTCATCGGCGCGCTTTGATTCAATTCGCCCGCCGCATCGTCGTTATCCAATTCCTCCGCCTGTTCGGCATCCTGTTGCTCGGCCAGCTTGCGCGCCTGTTCCTTCAGCTCAGCCAGTTGGGCGGTGGCCAGATCTTCAGCCGCCAGCCGTTGTTTTAACAATTCCCTCTCATCCATCAGCCCCAGGGTGTCGCGCACCCGCTGACTAAGCTGGTGCAGCCCCTGGCCATGTTCGGCGGAGACCAACAGCGGCTCACCAAAGCCCAGCTTGGCCAAGCCAGCCTGCAAATTGGCGGCCATTTGCCCCTCCGACTTGTTGACCAGCAGCAGGGTGGGTTTGTTGTGCTTACGCACCAGCCGCGCCACCTCCTCATCCGCGGGGGTAACGCCCAGGCGGCCATCGACCACCAACAGCACCATGGCGGCCTCTTTAATCCCCTGCATGGTTTGGGCGCGCCCCATCGGCGACAGGGGATCATCCCCCTCCCCCAACCCAGCAGTATCGGTAATGATGACATCACCGCCCAGCAGTTTGGCCACCGCCTCCAACCGATCGCGGGTCACGCCAGGGCGGGCATGAACGATGGCACGGCGTTGCCCCACCAGGCGGTTAAACAGGGTCGATTTGCCGACATTGGGGCGACCAATCAACGCAACTTTTGGCATGCCCGTTTGGGGCAGAGCAACGGCTACGGGGGGGGCAGTTGGCTACGGGGCAGCGCTGGCCGTGGTTGCCCCCCCCTGAGTTTGGTCAGTGGGTTTGATGGGCTTCTGAGTAAGTGTTTTTTTCGCAACAGGGCGCGATCGCCCACCCGCCTTAGGGGGGGCGAGGTCTTGCGGGGCAATATCGCTGGTTAGGCCAGGACGGGTCGTTTTTTCGGTCATAGGGCGCACCATACGCCAACTAAGCGGGCGGGGGAAGTCCCGTTATATGTGCCCCCAACGGTAAAGGCCGCCACCCACCAACCCGCACCGTTAACCAATCCCACTATCAAGCTGTCATATCCTTGGTTTTATAGTAATAGGATGGTTTCATTATCGTTTTAAAAGGTTTTTTCGATGGGCACACCCCCCCGCACTGCTGCACAATTTGTTGCAGGCTTTGCTGCCGCCACCGCAGCGTTGAGCCTGTCAAGCCTGACAAGCTCAACACCAATAAAAAACCCTCCAACATTGGCCAGAGATGCGAATAATCCCTGTAGTGTACATGTTATTGATTTTTTTCGTGACACAAAACCATTTCCATTAAAAGAAGCCGTAAACTCAACGAATCCAGTTCCAATTGTTGTTTTAAGTCATGGATCAACAATGAGTGCGACAGTTAGATACATTGGCATTAATAATCTATCATTAAATGGCAATATTAAAATTACAGAACATGAAAAGTTTCTGTAAGTCCAATCTGGCTGAGTAGCGGTATTTTTAATTTCCTCACGCTTCAAAAATGCTTTCTTTAGGAAAAACCAATC
>CAISOG010000137.1 GCA_903887035.1 uncultured Holosporaceae bacterium
AGGCGGGTGAACACGCCGCCCAGTGTCTCAATCCCCAGCGATAGCGGGGTGACGTCCAACAGCAACACATCCTTCACTTCGCCCTTCAGCACGCCCGCCTGAATCGCGGCGCCCAGCGCCACCACCTCATCCGGATTGACGCTGCGATTCGGCTCCTTGCCAAAGAATTTTTTAACCGTCTCGTTGATTTTGGGCATGCGGGTCATACCGCCAACCAAAATCACCTCAGACACGTCAGCAGCTGACAAACCAGCATCCTTCAAGGCGTTGCGGCAGGGGTCAATCGTCCGTTCAATCAAATCCTCAACCAGGGATTCCAGCTTAGAGCGGGACAGTTTGATGGTCAGGTGCTTTGGCCCCGTTTGATCGGCAGTAATAAAGGGCAGGTTGATTTCGGTCTCAACCGCGCTGGAAAGCTCAATCTTGGCTTTCTCCGCCGCCTCCTTCAGGCGTTGCAAGGCCAGCCTGTCGGCGCGCAGGTCGATGCCATTCTCCTTTTTGAACTGATCAGCCAAAAAGTCGATGATCCGCTTGTCAAAGTCTTCGCCACCCAAAAAGGTGTCGCCGTTGGTGGCCTTAACCTCAAACACGCCGTCACCCAGTTCCAGCACCGACACGTCAAAGGTTCCACCGCCCAGGTCATACACCACCACCAGGCCGCTTTTTTTATGCTCCAACCCATAGGCCAGGGCGGCGGCGGTTGGTTCATTGATAATCCGCAACACCTCAAGCCCTGCAATCTGACCAGCGTCGCGGGTGGCTTGGCGTTGGGCATCGTTGAAATAGGCCGGCACGGTAATCACCGCCTGCGTCACCTTTTCACCCAAGTAGTTTTCGGCGGTTTCCTTCATTTTTTGCAGGATAAAGGCACTAATCTGGCTGGGTGAGTATTTCTTGGATCGCACATCAACCCAGGCATCGCCGTTGTCGCCATCGACAATCTTGTAGGGCACCATGCCAATGTCTTTGACCACAATCGGATCATCCTTGCGGCGGCCAATCAGGCGTTTGATAGCAAAAAAGGTGTATTCAGGGTTGGTAACGCTTTGACGCTTTGCCGAACGGCCAATCAATCGCTCACCATTTTCGGCAAAGGCAACCATACTGGGGGTTGTGCGTTCGCCCTCAGCGTTTTCCAAAACTTTTGCGGATCCCCCCTCCATCACCGCTACACAGCTGTTGGTGGTTCCTAAATCGATACCGATGACTCGTGCCATGCTTTTGTCTTCCTGTTCAGTTCATTAAATCCAGTTGATGCGCGGTCAGCCGCCAAATATTTCAGCATTCGCCCACTTCCTGGTATATGGGAACAACTCCCCCCCGATGTAAAGGGGAGGACAGAAAAATCTTCGGCAGAATTTTGCAAAAGCCCGCTGTTCAGGCCTGTTACGCAGCCTTTTTGGCCAGCAATTTTTTCAGCGCGTCGGCCACCTGTTCCACGGTAATCTGCTTCATACACTGATTATCCTGGCAGGGGGATTTGCGATGGTTGCTGGGCGACACGCAGGGGGAGCAGGCCAATCCGCGAAACAGATAGCTCGCCCGCGGGTTCAGCGCTCCATACAGTGCATAGGTTTCTGGCCCATAGAGAATGACCGACGGCAAATGGAACGGCGCGGCGAAGTGGGCGGGGCCGCTATCGTTGCTGATCATCGCGCTGGCCAGGCTGTAGAGCGCGGGCAGATCATCCATCTTGGTAAAACCGGCCAGGTTGACCGCACGACCAGCGGTTTTGACGCCCTTAGCCGCGGCCGACCCATCAACCCCCGCACCCCCCTCGCTATTGGCCGCCAGCAGCCTGCCGACCATAATGCCGGCCTGCTCAGCCTCACTGGGGGATCCTGTCACCAAAATCGCCGCATCGGGATAGTCGGCCAACAGGCGGTGACCCAGCGCGACAAACTGATCGGCTGGCCAACGGCGCAGGGGCATCAGCTCACTGGCGTTGGGGTTAAACAGCAACCATTTGGGATAGTCGGCCAATTGCGGAAAATGGTTC
Organism: uncultured Holosporaceae bacterium; assembly: GCA_903887035.1. GTDB lineage: Bacteria > Pseudomonadota > Alphaproteobacteria > CAISOG01 > CAISOG01 > CAISOG01. The sequence goes on from CAISOG010000137.1 coordinate 2,000, forward strand.
AACAGGCGCTGACGCATCTCCGCCAACGCCCCCTCCTCCACTGGTCTAGGCGCCAACACCAGCTCCTCATTGGTAAAGGCACGCTTGGTCAGCGGCAGGTTGGCGGGATCCTCCAGCGGCGCATGAATCAGGCTTAAAAAGCTTTTGCCAATATGCTGATACGGGTTGTACAGCACGCGGTGGGTCAGATGGCTGCCGCGATACAACCCCTCTCCATAAAAACGATCAAAGCCAACCCGCAACGGTGCCCCGCTGAACAGGCTAAGCAGGCTGGTAAAGCGGGAGAACAGTTCCAGATCAATCACGATGTCGATCTTCAGCTGGTTCAGGCGCCACAGCACCGACACCGTATCGACCAACAGCGTCCACAAACTGTTGCTGCGAATCGTCAGCTGCCGTTCGCGTGGCACGGTGCCCATGATATCCAAACTGCCACGGTTTTGCGCGAAGATCAGGAAATACTGATCCGCCTGCGGGTACAGTTCCTGCGCACGGCGCAGGGCGGGATCGGCCAAAATGGTGCTGCCCATCTCCGACAGTTCAATAAATAGGATTTTTTTGGCGGCTGCGGGATCGGGGCGGGGTTCTGGCACAAACAGCCGCCGCTTAAGACGCAGGCCAAGGCTGGAAACCCAGGTCAGCGGTATGCCAAGCCAGTAATCAATCTGTCGCATGCGATCAATGTTCATTGTCCTGTTCCCAAAAGGTTGCTGTTTTCAACCTACAGCAACCCACCAAGGTTGCAAGATTGTCTGTGAATTGGCGGCGCAAGCGTAAAGCCCAATTATTGGGCAGGCAGGCGGCCAGGAAGGGGCAATCGCCACCAAATCAACCCACCGGGCAAACTGGCCAACAGGGTGCTAACCCCGCATAGCAGCGATAGGGCAAGCGCCGATTCGGCCGCCATACCCTGATAACCAAAGTAAAACACCAACAGGCTTTCGCGCACCCCCCAGCCCGCCAACGATATCGGTACCATCAGCAGCACGCTGGTCACCGGCCAAATCACAAACAAGGCGACCGCATTCAACCCACCAATCCCCAGGGCGTTTGCGTTCAGCCACAAACCGCTAACGAACAACAGCTGCACCAGCAGGGATAGCAGCATGATCCGCCCCAGCAATGGCGGGTTGGTCAGCGTCTTGGTCAGGGCTCCGCGTGCCCCCAACAATTTCCGACGGATTTCTTGCCAGCCCTGAAACCGCAAATGGGGCAAGGGCAAACGCGCCACCACCCAACAGCCCGCCAGATAGCCCAAACTCATCCCCGCCAGCAGCAAGCCGATAAAGGGCAAATCGCCTAAGGACTTGGCCAACAGCAATGCCGCCACCCCCGCCATCGCCAGCAGTACCCCCAGCCCCAACAACCGCTCCACCAGCACCACGCTTAGCGACAGGGTAAGCCCGCGGGTAATAGGGCGCAGGTAAAAAGCACGGATAAAATCGCCCGACACGCTGCCGGGCAGCACTTGGTTAAAAAAGGCGCCGACTTGGTAATAGGCGTACAACCGCCGCAGGGAGGGGATGTTGGGCTGTAGTTGTAACTGTGACTGTGGTTGTTGCGGCGGCGCATGATCCGAATGCGGGCTATCCGAATGGCGTTCATGGGTTAGGTGGGCATGGGATAGGTGCTCATGATGCCCCACCAACCCCGCAATCAACATTTTCCATCGCCAGGCCGACACCGCCAGCAACAGCCAAAAGCTGGCCACCCCCGCCACCAACCATTCCCAGCGCAGATTGTGCAGATGCTGTTGCAGGCTGGCCACGTCCATTTTTTGATACAGCCAGACAAAACAGGCCAGCGTGACCAGCAGTTGCCCACCCTTCAGCAGCCATTTTTTAATTGATGTTG
>CAISOG010000138.1 GCA_903887035.1 uncultured Holosporaceae bacterium
CATCAGGCCAGCGGTCAGTTTTTCAACCATCTCATAGTCAAAGCGCGCCCGCCGATTTTGTGCAACTTGCTTAGTCATTATTGTTTGGCCGCGGTCAATTTAATGGGCAATTGAATGGGCAATTGCACGACCGCCGCCCCCCCCTCTTGCTCATCCCATTGATTATCATTGAAAAGCTCTGCCAAAACCTTGGTCAGAATAGCGGCGGTTTGGGGTGATACCGATACCAGGGGCAGGCGCAATTCATCCCGACAAAACCCCAACAGGCTAAGGGCATGTTTGCTAGGTGCCGGATTGGATTCCAAAAACAGCGCATCGCTGAGCGGTAATAGCGCAAGATTTAGGCGATTCAACACCTCCCAATCCCCCTGCTTGGCCTGCAACGCCGTCCAACCGTTGTACAACTGAACGCACAGGCGCGGCGCAACATTGCTGGTTACCGAAATCCACCCTTGCCCCCCCTGCGCCAGGAAAGCTAAGGCCGTCTGATTTTCACCCCCCAGCAGCAAAAAGTCGGGACGGGTTGCCAGCCGCAATTGCAAAGGCCTGGCCAGATTGTCGTTGGCGTCCTTAATCCCAATCACCCTTGGCAGCTCTGCCAGGCGCGCGACGGTTTCCACCGCCAGCTGCACTGCTGTGCGGCCAGGCACATCATACAGGATAATCGGCAGGCTGCTGGCATCATGAATTGCCCGAAAATGCTGAAACAACCCCTCCTGAGTGGGCTTATTATAGGCGGGCGCCACCACCAGGGCGGCCGATGCCCCCAATTTCTCCGCCGATTGGGTCAGGCGAATGGCCGTGGCCGTATCGCTGGATCCCGTACCGGCGATAACAGGCACCCGTCCACCCGCCGCCTGCAAAGCGGTGCGCAGCAGTGCATCCCGTTCCGCCTCACTCAGTGACAGGGACTCCCCCGTCGATCCCGCCACCACCAGGCCGTGAATTCCCTCAACAATCTGCCAATCCACCAATTTTTCCAGTGCGGGCAAATCCATATGGCCATCGCGAAAGGGGGTAATCAGCGCGGTGGTAACCCCACAAAAGGGCGGCGGGTTCCCCAAGCCTGTGGCCATGTTGTTTTACCTTTTCAAACGTGCATAACTGTTAACAAATGTCGCGCCATCGGGTGCCCCGCAACAGGGGGGCAATCGATAGGCGGCAAGTGACAAGGCTACTCTGTAGAATTGTATTCTGCTAGGGATTTGTTTCAATTCGGTTATGCGAAAGGGCTATGGGTGATGTACAAAACCGCCAATTTTCTGTTTGGGCTGTTTATGGGCACCTTTTTGGCCTTTTCCACCGCGACCACCCATTCCGCCTTCGCCAATTCCAACGGTAGGACGCAATCAAAGCTGGCGGATCAGGGCGGCGACCCCTTTTTGCGGGGGCTTGAGGCGATTGACAGCGGTCGTTGGGAATGGGCAAAGGCGGCAGAGCGGCAGCTGAATGATCAACGCATGATTCGCTATCTTAAGTGGAAACGGCTGGTCAGCAACGGTTACGCCGCCGATTTTGATGAGGTTAGCGATTTTATCGCCAAACATCCCGATTGGCCTCAGCAAAAATCCCTTGAACTTAAGGCGGAGCAGTCACTTTATTTGGTGGGCGATGACCGCCTGGTGGCCAATTGGTTTTCCCGTCACCCGCCGCAAACACCCAACGGCACCACCCTGTATATCAAAAGCCTGTACAGCCTGGGTAAACAGGATGACGCGGTGCAGGTGGCTCGCAACGCCTGGTACACCCACAATTGGCCACAACAGGGGGAAAATGAGTTTTTGGAACGCTATGGCCAATTGTTGGATAGCAGCGATCATCAGGCGCGGGTGGAGCGGTTGTTGGGGGAAAACAATCCGACCGCCGCCCGTCGCATTTTGAAACGGGTTCCCGCCAACTATAGCCCGATTGCTGAGGCGCGATTGAAAATGATTGACGGGCTTAAGGATATTGATGGGGCGCTGTTGCGCCTTAACAGTGATCAGCAGGCCAACAACGGCCTGTTGTATGAACGCACCCGATGGCTGCGCAAAAACGATCGCGATGCCGATGCCCAACGCATTTTGCTGACCACCCCACCCG
>CAISOG010000139.1 GCA_903887035.1 uncultured Holosporaceae bacterium
ATGCCCGTCGATTATGGCGTGTCGGCGATTGTTGGTTTAGCGGGGCTGGCCACCACCCTGGAACTGGCGGCTAATGCCCGCGTGCTGGCCATCGCCAATAAGGAAAGCATCGTGTGTGGCTGGCCATTGTTGCGGGCGACGGCGGCGGCGCACAACACCGCGATTATTCCCTTGGATTCCGAGCACAACAGCCTGTTTCAGCTTATTAATCCCCTGCCCCGTTCGTACTGGTCATCCGTCACGATTACCGCATCGGGGGGGCCCTTTCGCGGTTGGAATCGGGAACGGTTGGCCACGGTTACGCCGCAACAGGCACTAAACCATCCCGTCTGGAAAATGGGCGGAAAAATCAGCATTGATTCGGCAACCCTGGCCAACAAGGGGTTAGAGGTGATGGAGGCGGCCTGCCTGTTTGACCTGACCGCGGATCAAATTGAGGTGCTGGTGCATCCGCAGGCGCAGGTTCATGCCATGGTACAGCTAAGAAACGGCAGCCGCCTAACCCTGGCCAGCCCGCCCGACATGCTCTACCCCCTGCAACACGCCCTGTACTGGCCGCAACCTTTTGACGCCCCGCCCCACCAACGGGATTGGTCATGGCCAGAGTTGCAGTTTGAAACGGTTGATACCCAGGCTTTTCCTGCCCTGACTCTGGCCTATCAAGCCTTACAGGCTGGCCACAGCGCCATGATGACCTACAACGTCGCCAATGAGGTGGCCGTAGCGGCCTTTTTGGCAGAAAAGCTAGATTTTCTAGGCATCAGCAACCTGATTGATCGCGCGCTGACCGATTTTCCTCTTGTAAGCCTGACCAGTTTCACCGATATTCAAGACTATGATCAGCAGCTGCGTCGGCAGATGGCGGATTATAGTTTGCGTCCATCCCTTGTTCACCACGCACGCCTTACAGGATAAGTTCTAATGGATTTTATGTCGATTTTCCATGTGATTCAGCAATATTTTCTGCCATTTATCGGCATCATTACGCTGTTGGTGTTTGTGCATGAGGCTGGTCATTTCCTGGCGGCGCGCTGGTGCGGGGTGCGTGTAGAGGTCTTTTCGATTGGCTTCGGGCCCGAATTGTTTGGCTGGAACGATCGCCACCAAACCCGCTGGAAATTCTCCCTGTTACCCCTGGGCGGCTATGTCAAAATGTTTGGCGACAGCACCGCGGCCAGCACGCCCGACAGTGACAACATTGAAAAAATGTCGCCTGAGGAGCGGGCAGTCAGTTTTCATGGCAAAAACTTGCGGCAAAAGGCCTTGATTGTTGTTGCGGGGCCAGCGGCCAATTTTCTGTTCGCCTGGGTGCTGCTGACCCTGATGTTCGTCTTTATTGGCCAAACCATTACCAAACCGATTGTTAGTGAGGTGGTAGCTGGATCAGCGGCGGAGCAGGCCGGTTTCCAGGTCGGCGATGAAATTTTGTCGGTCAATGGCCGACGCCTGTTGCGTTTTCAGGATTTGCAGCGGTCGGTGCAGATTGGGCTTGGTGAGCCACTAGCGATTGAATATCGCCGCGGCGACCAAGTGCTGAATCAAACCGTGAATCCCGTGGTTAAGGAAATTACTGATCGTTTTGGCGCCAAACAATATATTGGTATGCTGGGCGTGAAGGCCAACGGGGTTGAGGTTGTGCCCGTAGCCCTGATTGACGCCGCCCCCCAGGCAGTGGTGGAAATCTATGATTTATCGGTCAGCACGCTAAAAGCTATTGGCCAAATTATTCGTGGTGCGCGCTCCGCCGAAGATCTGGGGGGGCCCTTACGCATCGCCCAAATGTCGGGCGACTATGCCGCGGTCAACCTGGATCAAATGCTGTATTTCCTGGTGCTGCTGTCCTGCAACCTGGGGCTTATCAACCTGTTACCCCTGCCCGCGCTGGATGGTGGTCATCTGTTTTTCTATATCATCGAGGGGTTGCGTGGCCGCCCGCTTGCCCTAAAAATACAGGAGTACAGCATGATGGTGGGAATCGCCCTGGTATCCAGCTTGATGCTTTTCGTGACTTATAATGATATTCGGTCGCTAAAGCTGCTTGATTTCATTGGGCTGTAGGCTTTAGTCTGCTTGGCATGAAATCTTTCTTTTCCCCCTGCTCTGCCCCGCTGCTGGTTTTGCTGTTGGCAACAACCGCACCCATAACCGCCGCTGTTGCCCAAACCGCCACCAGCACTGCGGAGGAGGGAACGACCGTTGCCGCCGTTCAGGTGGCGGGGAATCAGCGGGTTGAAAGCGCCACCATCACCTCCTATTTATCGCTAAAGGTCGGCATGCCCTATAGCGCGGCCAAGGCCGATGAAAGCGTGAAAAATCTTTTTGCGACAGGGTTGTTCAGCGATGTATCCGTCCGCCCAAGCGGCAATCAGCTGTTGGTATCGGTTAAGGAAAACCCCTTGGTCAGCCAGGTCGCCTTTGAGGGCAACAAAAGCCTGAGCACCGAAAGCCTGCAAAAAGAGGTGGCGTTAAAACCCCGCAGCATCTTCACCCCCGCGCAGGCCTTGGCCGATGCCCAACGGATTAGCCAGCTGTACATCCGCGATGGCCGCTATGCCGCTAAGGTGGTGCCAAAAACCATCACGCAGGATCAAAATCGGGTGGATGTGGTGTTCGAAATTGCTGAGGGCGAACCAACCTATGTGCGCGCCATCAGCTTTACCGGCAATAAGGTGTTTACCAACAGCACGTTAAAAGAGGTTGTTCAGACGCGTGAAAACGCCTGGTACCGATTTTTGTCCAACAGCGACAGCTATGACCCCAACCGCTTAACCTATGACCAAGAGCTTCTGAGCAAATTCTATCGCCAAAATGGCTATGCAGCGGTCAGCATTGGTGCGCCAGTGGCTGAATTAACACCAGAGCAAGATGGCTTTTTTGTTACCGTGCCGATTGTTGAGGGGGCACGTTATAAGTTTGGCAAGGTGGATCTGCAAATCAACCTGCCCGAAGTACCGAAAGATCAGCTGGAATCCCTTATCACCCTGCACAGTGGTGATTGGTTTAACGCCAAAGATATCGAATCCGTGGTTGGCAAGCTGTCGGATAAATTGGGCAGCCTGGGCTATGCCCTGGCCGAGGTGGAAGCGCAGGAGGAGTTGGATACCAACACCTTGACCGCCGCGGTCACTTTTGTGGTTAAGGAATCGCCAAAGATTTTTGTGGAATCCATTGCCATTCAGGGCAACAGCCGCACCGCTGATGAGGTGATTCGGCGTGAATTCCGTCTGGCTGAGGGGGATGTTTTTAACACCGCCAAGCTGAAACGGTCACGCGAACGCCTTAAAAATCTCAATTTCTTTGAAAAAGTGGATATTCGCACCGAACCTGGTAGCGCGTCAGATCGCAGCAAGCTGGTGGTCGATGTGTCAGAAAAATCCACGGGTGAAGTCAGCCTGGGTGGGGGCTATTCCACCTCTGATCAGCTGTTGGCCAACTTCAGTGTTCGTGAAAAAAACCTGATGGGTGAGGGTAAGGATTTACGCCTCAGCACCCAGCTTTCAACCCGCCGCCAGGAATATGTGATTGGCTATACCGAGCCCTATTTCCTAGATCGCAACATGACGGGCGGCTTTGATTTGTTTAGGAATTCCAGTGATTTGATGCGCCAAAGTTCCTATCAAGAGGAAGAGGTCGGCTTTGCTCTGCGCACTGGTTATGAAATTGATGAGCGCTGGTCACAACAGCTGCGATACCGCCTGTCGCAAAACAAAATCGGCAGCGTTGCCAGCGATGCATCCCGATACATTAAGGCGCAGGAGGGTACCAACGTCACCTCGCAAGTGTCGCAAACCTTGTTGTATGATCGCCGCGACAACAAAATTCAGCCGAATAGTGGCTATTTTGTCCGTCTAACCAACGATTTGGCTGGCTTTGGTGGTGGTGTGCGTTATTTGCAATCACGGTTGGAAAGCACCACCTATAACGAATTGACCGAGGGGGTCGTGCTGGCGATTGGGGCAGAGGGGGGCGCGATCACAGGATTGGGTCAAGATGTGCGCATCTCCGACCGCTTTTTCTTAGGGGGCCAAAGCTTTCCAGGCTTTCGATCGGGTGGCCTTGGCCCCCGTGATACCGAACTTAACAACGGAGCCAACGATGCCCTTGGTGGGGAATACTACTACACTGCTAAGGCTGATTTAGGCTTTCCGCTTGGACTGCCCAACGACTTTGGCATCCGTGGCCATTTGTTTACGGTTGCAGGAGCCCTGACCGGGGTTGAGGAAACCGGCCCTACCATTCAGGATGATGCGGCATTGCGGGCGTCCGCTGGATTTGGTATAGCCTGGGAATCACCTTTTGGCCCGATTCGGGTTGACTATGCCAAACCTTTGGTTAAAAAATCCTTTGACCGTTCGGAAAACATTCTTTTTAGCTTTGGGACACAATTTTGATGATGAAACGTCTTGCCTTTATTTTTGCCTTGCTTTTGTTGCCTATGACCCCTGGTTGGGCTGAGGAGGCTGCCGCGGC
>CAISOG010000140.1 GCA_903887035.1 uncultured Holosporaceae bacterium
CAAAAGTCCCCCCCTCCAGCATTATTTTGTACTTGGCGGGAGGGGGTTATAGGAAGACAGGGGCGGGGTAAAGAAGCGAAATCGCGGCAGTAGTCCCCCTAAGCGGCCAAATCCTGCTCCGCGCCCAGGGTGACGGCGACGGCATGGATGATGCTGGCGATCCGCACCACATTCTGCACCTGCTCCGTCCCTACCCCTTCACTTAGGGCTTTTTTCTCATGCGCATCGATGCACATGCCACAGCCGTTGATGGCGGAAACACCCAACGACCACAGCTCAAAATCGATTTTGTCCACCCCCGGATTGGCCAGGATGCTCATGCGCAATTTGGCGGGCAGCTGGCCATAATCTTTATTGCTGACCAAATGGACAAAGCGATAATAGATGTTGTTCATGCTCATAATCGCGGCGGCGGCCTTTGCCCCCTGCACCGCTTCGGGCGACAGATATTGCGACGCCTCCACCGCCAGGGCGCGCAGCACGACCGGATTACGGCTGGCAAAGGCCGCACTCAGCACCGTTCCCCACAGCTGTTGCGGGGTAAATCCCGCCGTGGTGGGAATAGAAGTCAGGTTCAGACGCAGGTCTTTGGCATAATCGGGCAACAGCTCCGCCAGGTGATCAAGGCTCATGGTCATGGTCTTTCGCAGGGTTATGTTTTCCAGCCGGCTGTCTGGAAAACAGGTTGGTTGATGCCAAGATATTATGGAATCGCGCCGCCCAGATTGCAACCGCCTCTCTCCCAACAAATTGGTCTAACAGATCTATATAGGGGGATAGGCGCAACATCACCCTTGCCAGCGGCGGGCGGCTGCGGCAAAAGTTGGGGGTATCGAAACCCCATTTCCCAAAGCCTATCGCCGCCATGACCACTATCGCCACCTCTACCACCCCAGCCAGCAACATCGCTGCCCCCGCCCCGCTGAACTTTGCCGACAGATTGTTGGATCGTACCGCCACCCGCAGCCCGCTGTGCGTTGGGATTGACCCGAACTTTGGCCTGATGCCGGCCAGCCTGTGGCCTGATGACGATCGCCCCGCCACGGTGCACCGCGCCCTGTTGCGTTTTTGTCAGGAAGTGATTGCCGCGGTGCAGGAACAGGCGGCGGTGGTGAAGTTTCAATCGGCTTTTTTTGAGGCCTGTGGCGCGGCGGGGGTTGCCGCCCTGGCCGACAGTATTGCGGTGGCCAAGGCCGCGGGGCTGTTGGTCATCGTGGATGCCAAACGCGGTGATATTGGCAGCACCGCCAGCGCCTATGCCCAGGCCTATTTGGGCGGGGGCGGCATGCTAGCCAACGGGGTTCGCCTGCACAGCGACCTGTTGGGCGACGCCCTGACCGTCAACCCGTTTTTGGGCGAAGACACGATGGAACCGCTGATTGAGGCCGCCGCCCATCACGGCTGCGGGCTGTTTATTCTGGTCAAAACCTCTAACCCTGGCTCTGGCCGCTGGCAGGATGCCACCCTACGCCCCCCCCAAGACAACACCGCCGCCAACACCGCCATAAGCTTCAGCGATGCCCTGGCGGCGATGGTTGCCCGCCTGGGGCAGCCGCTGATTGGCCACAGCGGTTATAGCAGTATTGGCGCGGTGGTGGGCGCCACCTATCCCGATCAGGCGCGACAGCTTCGCACCCTGATGCCGCACACCCCCTTTCTGATTCCTGGCCTAGGGGCGCAGGGGGGCAGCATGGCCGATGCGCTGGCCGGCTTTGGCCGCGATGATAACAACCGACCAACCGGCGCGATTGTCAGCGCGTCCCGCCAGATTACCTATCCCAGCGCGGCTGAGGTGGATGCGCATGGCTTTGGCGGCGCGGTACGCCAAAGGCTGGCCACGATGGTGACCGAATGGCAACAGGTTGCGGGATAGTTTTGCAAGCCCCGCCGCGACCTGCTATAGCTTAAATCATGGGGTTAATTGTTCAGAAATTTGGTGGCACCTCCGTAGCCAATATCGATTGCATTCGCCGCGCCGCCAGGCGGGTGCAGGCCGCGGTGGCCGACGGCCATCAGGTGGTGGTGGTGGTGTCGGCGATGGCGGGAACCACCAACCAGCTGTTGGCTTGGTGCCAGGATGTGATGCCACCCGCGCCGCAGCCTGATACCGACGCTGCCCTAAGCAACGCCGCCTCAACACCAATCGATGCGGATGCGGATGCCAATGCCGACGCGGTGGTGGCCAGCGGTGAACAAGTGACCTGCGGCCTGATGGCGCTGGCGCTGCAACAGCTGGGGGTACCCGCCCGCAGCTGGCAAGGGTGGCAATTGCCGATTATCACCACCGACAGCTTCAGCAAGGCCAAGATTGTGTCGATTCAAACCGATGCGCTGCTGCAGGATTTGGCGACAGGGCGGGTTGCGGTGATCGCGGGCTTTCAGGGGGTTGCCCCCGATGGACGAATCACCACCCTGGGGCGGGGTGGATCCGACCTGTCGGCTGTGGCCTTGGCCGCCGCGCTGCATGCCGACCGCTGCGACATCTATACCGATGTGGATGGGGTTTACACGGTTGACCCGCGCATCGTGGCGCGCGCCAGCAAGCTGGCCGAAGTGACCTATGAAGAAATGTTGGAAATGGCCTCAGCAGGGGCAAAAGTTTTGCAAACCCGATCGGTGGCGGTGGCCATGAAATGTGACGTGCCGTTGCAGGTTTTGTCATCCTTCACCGATTCGCCTGGAACCTTTGTTGTTAAGGATAAAAATCTTATGGAACACCAAGTTGTCACCGGCCTGACCTATACCCGTGATGAGGCCAAAGTCACCCTGTTTAACGTGCCCGACACCCCGGGGATTGCCGCCAACATTTTTGGCCCGCTGGCCGCCGCCCAAATCAATGTGGATATGATCGTGCAAAGCGTTTCGCCCAATGGCAAAAGCACCGACATGACCTTTACGGTGGCCAAAGGCGATCTGGCGCGGTCGGTGACCGCGTTGCAGGCTATTCAGGGGCAGATTGGCTTTGAAAAGCTGCTGTCGGACGCCGAAGTGGTTAAGGTATCGGTGATTGGGGTTGGGATGCGCAGCCATGCGGGGGTAGCCGCCACCATGTTTGCCGCCCTGGCCGATAAGGGCATCAATATCCAGGTTATTTCCACCTCAGAAATCAAAATCAGCGTGCTGATTGCCGAAGCCTATCTTGAGCTGGCCTTGCGAACGCTGCACACCGCCTATGGCCTGGACGCCGATGAAATTGATGTGACGGGGGACAAGATTAGCTAACGCGAAAACGCGCTTAGCCGCCGCGATTGGCCTCTTCATCCCATCCCAAATCATGATCACTCATCTCATCCTGGTTCGATACAGAACGGGCAGGACGCAAAAAGGATGGCATCATTTCGGCCATATCGGGCTCAGCGGGCAAAAAGGATTCGCCATCATTTTCCATTAAACTTGGACGGCTGCGCCCCGAGGCGGAACGGCGGCTGCGACCGCCCGCTTCGGCGGGGGCAGCGGGCGGCTGATCCGATGATTCGATTTTATCAAACGGATCCAGGGGGGGAAATTGATCCATATCGGATGCGGCCAATTCTTCACTGGCGCGGGCATCACGGGCGGCATAGGGGTTATAGCCGTCGGCCAGCATGATTCGATAGTAATGTTCGGCATGTTGCAGCAAGCTTTCGGTCAGCACGCGGTCATTACCCATGCCTGCATCCCGCGCCAGGGCGGCATAACGCTCATAAACCTGATTGGCATTACCACGAACGCGCCCCAATGGCCCGTTGCTGTCATACACATGTTGGCGACCACTGCCACCGCCGCCGCCACCACCACCAGGACGGCCACCGCTGCCGCGATTGCCGCCAAATCCCCGCAGCCTACTGCCGCTACGGCGATTGGCGCCGCCCTGATGCCCACCGCTGGGGCCATTACCGTAAACACCACTGCCATTTTTGGCCATGGAAAACTCCTGTTATTCTTGAAAAAATGTCGCTGTTATAAGGGCTACTATCACGTAAAAGCCAGCTTTTACGCCGCGGGACAACCGGTTGCTATGCCAACGCTTATTCACTCAACCTAATGGCTGCGATGCAGAGATGCAAGAGGTTTGATAAAATTGCAAAATTCTTTCTATTCCTGCCAGGTCTTGGATGCTGTCCTGATGCTGCCAGCCGCCCACTGCCTTGGCCAGCGCGACCACCGATGCCCCCTGCCCCTGGCCAATTTCCAACCACAGTTCGGGGGCGGATACCGCCTGCAAACTGGCCAGCAGCAAACGATACGCATCCAACCCATCCGCGCCCCCCCACAGGGCTAGGGCGGGGTCATGGCGGGTAACAACCGCATCAATGCTGGCCGCCTCTGCCAAGGCTAGGTACGGCGGGTTAGAGATCACCGCGTCAAAACCGCCTGACCTTCCTGCTGTACTTAACGCCTGCGCCCAATCCCCCTGCAGCCAGGCCACCCGCGATGCCAGCCCCAACCGATCCGCATTGCCCCTGGCCGTTTGCACGGCCGCCTCCGCATAATCCACTCCCAGCCCCCAGGCGTTGGGATATTCATGCAGCAGGCTAAGCAGCAGGCAACCGCTGCCCGTTCCTAGGTCGAGTAGGCGCAGGGGCACATCCCGCTGCGGATGCGCCTGGATAAAGGCCTGCACCAGAATTTCGCTATCGCTGCGGGGTTCCAGCGTGGCGGGCGACAGCGCAAAGGGCAGCCCCCAAAATTCTCGCCAACCCAAAATTCTGGCCAGCGGCACCCCCGCCAACAGCTGATCCGCCGCCGCTGTTACCTGTTCCCGCTCCAACGCAGATAAAGTGCGGCCGTCCGCCAGCCGCCAAAACTGACTAGCGTCATCGATAGCCAACAGGTCACTTAACAGCCAGCGCGCCTGTTGGGCTGGTTGCGGCTGCCCAACATCGGTCAGTTGCTGCACAAGCTGGTGGTAGGCGGTAATCAGCAGCATAAAGGACGCTTAGGCCACCGCCTGCTGCCGCGACAACGCCTCCTCAGGCTGTTGATACAGCCTGGCATAAACGCCGTCGCGCTTCAGCAGCTGGTCATGCGTTCCCTGCTCCGCCAGCTGCCCATCAGCCAGCACCAGGATATTATCGGCCTCAATAATGGTGGACAGGCGGTGGGCAATCATGATGGTGGTTTTGTTGCCGCGCAGCCGTTTCAGGCTGGCCAGCACGTTGCGTTCCGACTGAGGATCCAGGGCGGAGGTGGCCTCATCCAGCAGCAGGATGGGGGCATCGCGCAGCAGGGCACGCGCCAGGGCAATCCGTTGCCGCTGCCCACCGGACAGGCGATTGCCCAACTCCCCGACCAGGCTGGCCAACCCATCCGGCAGATCGGCGATAAAGTCATCGGCTGAGGCCGCCTGCGCCGCTGCCTGAATGGTGGCTTCGTCCGCTGGCTGGTTATAGGCGATGTTGGCCGACACGCTGTCGTTAAACAGGTAAATTTCTTGTCCGACAAAGGCGATGGCATCCCGCAAGCTGGCCTGGGTCACGGCGGCAATATCCTGGTTATCCACCAACAACTGCCCCGCCATCGGCTCATGAAAACGCAGCAGCAGGTTGGCAATGGTGGACTTGCCCGCCCCCGATGGCCCCACCACCGCCACCATCTGCCCCGCCGCAACCGTAAAACTAAGGTTTTGCAGCACGGGTTGGCCAGGCACATAGGCAAAGCTGACCTTATCGAACACCACCTGACCACCGCTGACCTGGCTGACCTGCAGGGCTTTTGCTCCAGGCTGATCCACCACCTGCGGCTGTTCGTCCAACAGATCAAACACCCGTGCCGCACTGGCCAAGCCTTCCTGCAAATTGGCGTTCAGATGTGTCAGGCGTTTGACCGGCTCATAGGCCAGCAGTAGGGCGGTAATAAAGGAAAAAAAGCTGCCCGTGGTGCGCGCACCCTCCATCACCTGACCGCCGCCATAGACGATGACCAGCACGATGGCGACCCCGCCCAACGCCTCCATCAACGGGTGCGCCGCCGCCTTAACCCGCACCAGCGCCATTTGGTACGCCTGCGTCTGTGCTACCTGCTGCGCCAGCCTATCCGATTCCAACCCCTCCGCGTTATAGGCCTTGACATAGCGGATGCCCTGAAACAGCTGCATCAGCAGGCTGGACAGGCTGGCCTGCTGCGCCTGTGCGCCCGACGCCTCCCGCCGTACCCGCCGCCCGATCCATCGAATCGGCAAAATGGCTATAGGCAAGGCAACAAAGGCGATGCAGGCCAACTGCCAATCCTGCCACAACATAACCGCCAACAGGGCAATCAGGGTCAGGCTGTCTTTACCAATCGCGGTGACGGCGTTGGAAACGGCGTAGCGCAGCTGGTTAATATCCTGGGTCACATGGCTAATCAGCACGCCCGTGGGCTTGCGATGGAAATAGGCCAAATCCGACTGCAACAAATGGCTACCCACCTGTTGTTGCAACCGCGCCACAATCCGCAACCCCACCCCCGTCATCAGCACGGTTTCGCCATAGGTTGCCACCCCCTTAGCAACAAAGGTCAACAGCACTAGGCCGGCGATTTCCATCAAACTGCCCGCGCTTTTGTTAACGAAAACCTCATCCAACACCGGTTCCATCAATTTGGCCAAGGCCGCGGTCGCCCCCGCCGCAATCGCCATGCAAACTATGGCCGCCGCCAACGTCCCTTTTTCTTGGCGCACATAACCGCGCAGCAAGCGCCGCCACAGCTTTGGGCGGCTTGATTGGTGGGCATTATCTTGAAGGGGCGTGGTCATGGTCGTGGTCATCAATTACGGCCATCTATTTAGACCAATTGTTCAGCAGATAGCAAATGGTGATCAGATCCTGTAAGAAATCGTCAACAATTTTCAGCTATGATGGTTGTCCACGCCCCCCCCTTGAAACCATCAAAATTCTTCCTATTTCTTGGAAAGTATGATACTGTGCAACTATGACGATACACCCCATTCCCCCCGTGGCTAAACGGCCATCCCTGCCCATTGCCTTTGCTGGTGGCAAGGCCAGGGCGCAGGCATCCGCCATCCATCTGCCCACCCTTCC
Organism: uncultured Holosporaceae bacterium; assembly: GCA_903887035.1. GTDB lineage: Bacteria > Pseudomonadota > Alphaproteobacteria > CAISOG01 > CAISOG01 > CAISOG01. The sequence continues at coordinate 7,002 of CAISOG010000140.1, forward strand.
CGATGCGCAGGATGGGTTGAGTCGCTACATGACCGACATCCGATCGTTCCCCATGTTGACGTTGGAGCAGGAGCAGGATTTGGCCAACCGTTGGATAAAATTTGCCGATGTCCAGGCCGCTCATCAACTGGTGACCAGCCATTTGCGGCTGGTGGTAAAAATCGCCGTTGGCTATCGTGGTTATGGCCTGCCGACAGGCGATTTAATTGCTGAGGGCAATATCGGATTGATGCAGGCGGTGAAGCGGTTTGACCCGTCTAAGGGATTCCGCCTGGCCACCTATGCCAGCTGGTGGATTAAGGCATCGATTCAGGAATATGTGTTGCGCAGCTGGTCGCTGGTTAAAATCGGCACCACCGCGGGTCAGAAAAAATTGTTCTTTAACCTGCGTAAGTTAAAGGCGCAGCTGTCGCATGCGGGCAGCCATGATTTAAACCCTGAATCCGTGCAGCAAATCGCCAATCAGCTTAAGGTCACCCCTACCGAGGTGTTGGAGATGGATCGGCGGATGGCTGGCCACGACCTGTCCCTGAACACCCCCATCGGCGGCGACGACAGTGGCAACGTCACCGAATGGCAAGACACCTTGGAACAGCCGGTGGCGGGGCATGAGGTTTTTGAACAGCAGGATGAGTTTGACACTCGGAAACAGTTGCTGCGGCAGGCGATGGATCAGCTGAACGATCGGGAAAAAGCCATCTATCAACAGCGTCGCCTGCGCGATCCCGCCCGCACTCTGGAGGAGTTGAGCCAGACTTATAGCATCTCCCGCGAACGGGTACGGCAAATTGAAACGGCCGCCCATAATAAGGTGATGAAATTCCTGGCGCCGCATTTGGCCGAACCTGCTGCCAACAATCCCCTGCCTACCGCCATAGCCGTAGCCGCTTAGCGGCGTTTTATAGCCGCCTGATCCTGGTTACGGGGATGGTGACCGCCGATCAATCAGTCCATTCAACAGGACTGGCCCCAAAAAGGTGGTGATCAGCACCACCACCAA
>CAISOG010000141.1 GCA_903887035.1 uncultured Holosporaceae bacterium
GTCCACCCTTAAAGAGCTGGACAATGCCCAACATTTCGCAACATACCCTTCACATCGCGGCCATGACCGCCGCCTTAAAGGCTGCCCACCCCTGGTTGGGGGCAGCCATGCCGAATCCGACGGTCGGTGCCGCCGCCTTTTCGGCCGATGGCCAGCTGTTGGCCGCCGCCGCCCATCAACGGGCGGGCGAACCCCATGCCGAAGCCCTTGTGCTGGCGGAGTGTCGCCGCCAAGGCCTGCTTAGCCAGGTTGACACCCTGGCCATCACCCTGGAACCCTGCAACCACCAGGGGCGCACCCCCGCCTGCAGCGCGCTGATTATCGATTCGGCGGTTCGGCGGGTAGTCTATGGCGTGAGCGACCCAAACCCGCAGGCTGCTGGCGGTGCCGCCAGGTTGCGGGCGGCGGGGATCGCGGTTACGGGCGAGGTGGCGAAGCAGGCCTGCCTGCTGCAACTGGCGCCATTCCTGTATCACCAACAGACGGGATTGCCCTGGATCACGGTAAAGGTGGCGCAGCGGCAGGATGGCGGCATGATTCCCGATCCTGGCGCCAAAACTTTTACCGCCCCCCCATCCCTGCTGCTGGCGCATCGCATGCGCAAAAAGGCGGGTGCGATCGTGACGGGCAGTGGGACAATCCTGGCCGACCATCCCCTCTTCACCGTTCGCCGCTTGCCCGACTTTCCCCAGGTGCGACGGCATCTGGCCATTCTGGATCGGCGCGGCCGTGTGCCAGCCGACTATCTGGCGGCAGCCAAAAATCGTGGGTTTGCGGTAGCGGTGGCCGACGACTTTGGCCAGGTGTTGAGTGATTTGGGGCGCGCAGGCGTGCTGGAGGTGCTGGTGGAGGCGGGATCTACCCTGCTGGCCAGTATCCAGGCCAGCGGCCAATGGAATCTGTGGGTCACCATCACCCAGGGGCTCAATGGCGGCGAGGATAGGGTGGATTGCCAGCTTAACAGCAGCCATTATTTGCCATTTCAGCCATCGTCCTTTAGGTTGGATGACTGGCTGCCCCAGGCCTAAATGCCCAACGCCCCGCCGCAAACGCCCAAAACCGACCATCGATTCAACAAACAACAAAAATTTCCACGATGCTACAGCACCTTGCCACCACAAAGCTGCCCAGCCGTTATGGCCTGTTTGATCTGATGGCGTTTGTTTGGGCGGGCACCGACCACCTGGTACTGCTGCCGCAGGGGGTGCAACCGCGTGCAGGGGCGTTGGTGCGGATTCATTCCGAATGTTTGACCGGCGATGCCTTAGGATCCCAACGATGCGACTGTGGCCAACAGCTGCACGCCGCCATGAAAAAAATTGCTGCCAGCGATAACGCCCTGCTGTTGTATTTGCGTGGGCATGAGGGGCGGGGAATCGGGCTGGGCAACAAAATCCGCGCCTATGCGTTGCAGGATCAGGGGGCGGACACCGTAACCGCCAACCACCAGCTAGGCTTTGGCAGTGATCAGCGTGACTATGCGGTGGCGGCCGACATCCTGCATCATTTTGGCCTGCATGCGATTCATTTGCTGACCAACAACCCCGCCAAGGTTGATGCCTTAGAAAATTTGGGGGTGCGGGTATTAAGCCATCAGCCCCTGGTTGTAAAGCCTTCCGCCCTTAACAAAGCCTATTTAAGCAGCAAGCGTGACCAGATGGGGCATTGGTTGCCACAAAATCGGTTGCCGCCGCGTAAAACATCTGTTAACCCCAACCCACCTAAGCTAAAGTAGTTTGGTGTTGTTGCGCTGAGGTTGCTTCCTGGCATCGTTTTGGCCATCGTTTTGGGTGGGCAAGACACGCCGGTATAAACAAGGGGCCCGTAGTTCAGTGGTTAGAACCCTCCGCTCATAACGGAGTTGTCGCAGGTTCGAGTCCTGCCGGGCCCACCACCTCCTCCCCTCATGGCCTTCGCGCGTCACACCGCGCTTCGGCTCGGCAAGCCAAATTTTTCCAGCGCGAAGGCTGCCGCGCCATAGCCTTTAGGCGGCGGGCTTATGATTCAAAAGGCCTTTACGGACGGGGCTTATCTTCCAACCCTCATGTGAATTGGCCATACAATCGGACGCGTCGCATCAGCGTCCCCCCAAAGACGGTGCATGTCGTCGGCAAATTTCTGCAACAAACCATCTTGTCCCTGCTTACGTGCGTTTTGCACAGCTGACCAGGTTGAAATATAACCCAACAATTCTGGCAGATTCCATTCAAGTCGGATTTCCAATTTTGGATATGACAATTCCTCAAACGGGAAGTCGATTGTTTTATACCCACTATCAACCAATTGCCGTTCAGGCGGCCAATAGCGTCCAATCTCTTCCGCGTAAAACCTTTGGAATCTTTCATTACAATCAGAATCAAGCTGTGCAACGCCATAGCTGATAAGTGCTATAACCCCCTGTTCTTTTTTGACTCTCCTAGCTTCGTCATAAAACTTTGACAAATCAAACCAATGGGCTGCTTGCGCCGCTGTAATTAGGTCAACAGTTTTGTCATCAACCCCAAGTTTTTCGGCTGGTGAACACTGGTATCCAACATTTTCACAGTCTACAGCATGCGCGATTTGCTCCTGACTTGGATCAACCCCAATGACTTGAGTAAATCGTGTAGCAAGCAATCTGGTTAGCTGACCAGTTCCACACCCAACATCCAATGCCATTCCAGTGCCTGGGGCTATCGAGCATAAATACGAAACAAGTGCATCAGGATATTGGGGTCTATATGCAGCATAGGCTGCCCCCCCTTGCTCAAACCACCTTTGCGTTCCGCCTGAACCATCACTCATTCTTAAACCTTCTTTTTAGATCCTAGCTCTTAATAATATGATAGCCTTTTCA
>CAISOG010000142.1 GCA_903887035.1 uncultured Holosporaceae bacterium
ATTGTCAAAGCATCAATCAACACCCCCACAAACCCCTTAGATTGCATCGCTCATAACACCTGGAGACCCCAACCCCATGCTGTATCATTCCACCCGCAATTTGGATGCCCAGTTTGATTTCGCCGCTGTGACCCTGGCGGGTTTGGCCAGCGATGGCGGGCTGTATATCCCCAATTCTTGGCCATCCATCCCCGTCAGCCCGGCTGGTGAGGCTTTGCGCTATCAGGATTTGGCCTTGGCCGTGCTGACCCCCTTTGTTGGCGATGCCATCCCGCAGGCGGTGATACAGCAATGGATAGCGGAGGCCTATCGCGACTTTACCAGCCCGCTGGTTGCCCCCCTGCACCCGTTGGAGGAGGATTTGTATGTGTTGGAGCTGTTTCACGGCCCCACCCTGGCCTTTAAGGATTACGCCCTGCAACTGTTGGCGCGGGCGATGGCGTGGCTGTTGGAACAGCGGGGCAGCCGGTTGCAGCTGATTGTGGCGACCAGCGGTGATACGGGCGCGGCGGCGGCGGCGGCCTTTGCCAACCGCCCGAATATTGAGATGACGATTATCTATCCGCATGAGCGGATTGTGCCCGCCCAACGGCGGCAGATGACCACCGTTGCCGCTACGGCCAACAACCTGCGCATTCTGGCGGTGGAGGGCAGTTTTGACGATGCCCAACGGCTGGTTAAGCAGCTGTTGTTGGATCCCGCGGTGGCGGCGCGCGCGCCGGTGGCGGCGGTCAACTCCATCAACTGGTTTCGCCTGATGGCGCAGATGGTGTACTACGCCGCCGCCTGTCAACAGTTGCCTGGGCAGCAACCCAATTTCGTGGTGCCTAGTGGCAATTTCGGCAATGTTTATGCGGGTTATGCGCTGAAACAGGGGGGGTGGCCGATTGGTCGCCTGCTGGCCGCCACCAACCACAACGATGCGCTGTTCCAATTGTGGCGGGATGGGCGGTCGCAGGCCAATCAGGTGCGCCCCAGCCTTAGTCCCGCCATGGACATTCTGATTCCCAGCAATTTTGAACGCTACGTCGCCGAAGCCTATGGCGGCGATACGGCGGGGTTGGCCGACACCCTGGCGGGGTATCAGCGGACGGGGCTGTATCAGCTAAGCGGCGGCGCCCATGCGCGCTATCGCCAGGATTTCACCGCCAGCGCGGTCAGTGATGCCGAAACCCTGGCCACCATTCGGGAAATCCACAGCCGCTATGACTATCTGCTGGATCCGCACAGCGCGGTGGCGATGACGGCGGCGCTACGCCTGCGTGAGCAATTGGCTGATGAGGGGGGGCAGGCATCATCGGTGGTCAGCCTGGCCTGTGCCCATCCCGCCAAATTTCCCGATGCGATTCATCAAGCCCTGGGCATACCACCGCCCAGCCACCCGCTGTTGGAAAGCCAAGCCAACCTGCCCGAACGTTATCAGGTCGTGCCCAACGATCTAACGCTGGTACGGCAAATCCTGCTGTCCGACGCGGGGTGATGGGCTAGAGTTGAAGCTGGCATCCTATCAATTTATATAAATTGAAATTAAATGTTAGCACAGTTTTTTCTTTAAAAATTAACTTTATCTGTTATATGTTATAAATTAATAAAAATTAAAATTTTTAAGGTAAGAAAATGCCAGCTATTACTGGTCAATTAAAAAAATTCTATTGTAGGTGCCA
>CAISOG010000143.1 GCA_903887035.1 uncultured Holosporaceae bacterium
AGCATGACGATTACCTTACACCACGATGACCTGCCCGCCGAAGTTTTGGCGCAATGGGAAAAGCTGCCCAGCATTGCTGTTGATACCGAAACCATGGGGTTGCAAATTGGCCGCGACCGACTGTGCCTAATCCAACTGTGCTCTCCCACTGGTGAGGTGCATTTGGTACAGTTTCGCAACGGCTATGATGCCCCCAATCTTAAGGCGCTGTTGGCCAATCCCAACATTACCAAACTGTTTCATTTTGCCCGCTTTGATTTGGCCAGCATCCAACGCTATTTAGGCGTGGTGGCTACGCCAGTTTTTTGCACCAAAATCGCCTCTCGGCTGGTGCGCACCTACACCGACAAACATGGGTTGAAGGAGTTGGTGCGGGAACAGTTGGGGATGGAGCTGTCGAAACAACAGCAGTCCTCTGACTGGGGCGCGGCGCAGTTATCGCCAGAGCAGTTGACCTATGCCGCCTCCGATGTGTTGCACCTGCATGGGTTGCGTGACCGCCTGCAGGCCATGTTGGTTCGGGAAAATCGACTGGATATTGCCGATGCCTGCTTCAGCTTTTTGGCTAGCAGGGTAGAATTGGATTTACAAGGCTGGTCAGATCAGGATATATTCGCGCATTAGTTTTGTCTTGACCCCAGTATTTTGGATCTCTTAATGACCTCTGTTGCTCCTACTATTATACCCGTTGCTATGATTCCTGCCAACACCAATGCCGAACAAACGTCTGATTCGGCCAAGACTATCGGCCAGATTATTCGGCGCGTTGTCGCGTTAGAGGCTGATGGGGTGGCCAGCCTGGCACAGATTCCCGATGCGCAACTGGCCAAAGCAATCGATGTCCTGTTAGGCATTAAGGGCAAATTGGTGGTTTCTGGCATGGGCAAATCTGGCCATATTGCCCGCAAAATCGCCGCCACCCTATCCTCCACCGGCACACCAGCCTTTTTTGTACACCCGGCGGAGGCCAGCCATGGTGACCTGGGGATGCTGACCGCCGATGATGGCCTGCTGTTGCTTTCCAGCTCGGGCAACACGGCCGAGCTTTCCAGCATGATTACCTATGCCAAACGCTTTAACATCCCGCTGATTGCGATGACCCAGTCATCCGACAGCATGTTGGCCACCTCCTCCGACCATCTGCTGCTGATTCCCCCATTGACTGAGGCGTGCAGCCTGGGGATGGCTCCTACCACCTCCACCACCGTGATGCTGGCGTTGGGCGATGCGTTGGCGGTCGCCCTGCATGAGCTTAAGGGGTTTTCGCGCGCCGATTTCAAGACTTTTCACCCCAGCGGCGCTTTGGGCAACACCCTGTTGTTTGTGCGTGATATTTTGCGCCATGGTGAGGATTTGCCGATGGCCAAGCCTACCACCACGGTTGCCGAGGCCGCCGATATTATGGGGCGTGCCGTTGGTCGTATCGGTGGGGTTTGCGTGGTCGATGATCAGCAAAAGTTGGTGGGCGTCTTTACCGATGGGGTGCTGCGCCGCAACTTTGGCCGCCAGGATTTGGCCACCATGACCCTGCAAGAATTGATGACGCAGGATCCCCTTCGCACCACGCCCAACGCCTTGGTGGCTGAGGTGGTTGGCTTGCTGAACCAACGTAAGGTCAATTTTCTGCCAGTGGTCGATGACGATAATCGCCTGGTTGGCGCGGTTCATATTCACGATTGTTTGCAGGCCTTTAGCTAGGGCTTAAAGCCATTTCATCCGATGATTGATGCCGCTGGCCAAAGGCGGGGTGAGGGGCTATGATTGATGCAGTTGTCTCACACCTTTCGAATCGGGTTTATTGTTGATGCCATTGCTGGCTTCCACCACACGGACTGATGTATCGTCACGGCATGCTGCGTCAACTAAGGCGGCGGTTGCCGCTGATGCAACAAGCCATACGGCCAATACCAACCCCCATCATTCGGATAATTCAGGCGAACAGGGCAACAGAATTTCCGCCAACAACAATGACTATGACTTTTGGTCGGTGGCGGCCATGCCGTGGCAGCGCATAAGATCCCTGCACAGCCGCTATCATCGCAATAAAGTGAAATGGGCGTTGCAGGCGGTGGCGATTGCCCTGGCGCTGATTTTGGTCATCTGGCCGCAACTGACCTACTCCAGCGCGACCGATGGGCAGCTGCAGGGGGTAGATCCCCGCGTTGATCGTATGCGTGAAGCCAAATTGCGCGGCATTGACCGCAGTGGTCGGCATTTTACCATTGCGGCGGCTGAGGTGCAAAAGCTGGACAGCGTTGGACAACGCCTGGGGCTGAGCAATATCCAATCCGAATTGCGCCTGGCCAACAATGGGCGGATGCAGCTGATTGCTAGCCAGGGGGATGTGAACCAGGCAACCAGCCAACTGAATCTGAACAATGGGGTTGAAATTACCCGCCAGGATGGTTTTCGGATGGATCTGGGCGATTTACGCTACAACTGGTTGAATGGAGAGGGTATTAGCCAACAACCTGTATCGGGTAAGGGGCCCAATCACCAATTGCAGGCCGAAGGGCTGAAAATCGAACAGCACGGCAATAAGTTGACCTTTTTGGGTCACACCATCCTGCATCTTTAGGTTTTGGTCTGCGATGCGGCACACACCCCCCAAATGCTGTATCCTGTTTTTGGGCGCGTGGATGATCATGGCGTCAGTCCTGGCCAGCCCCGCCTTGGCTGAGCCGTCATCGCCGCCTGCCGAGCAGGCTACCGCCCCACAACCTGCGGCCACCTCCCCCAATACTGCCAGCAGCAATCCATCGCTGCCCGCGGATCAGGGCATTAGTGTTGAGGCCAGCAACGGCATCACCTGGGATCAGGTTAAGCATATTTACAGCGCTGAGGGCGGCGTGCTGGTGCGTAGCCAGGGGCAAACCCTGGCGGCTGACCGCATCGTTGCCCACTATGATCCCAAAAAATCTGATCAGATTGGGCTGTTGGAAGCCTTTGGCAATGTTCAGCTGCAACGCGGCGATCAAAAGGCGATGGGCAACCAGGGAACCTTTCAATTGCAGGAGGGGACGGGGCGCCTTAGCGGTGGCGGGTTGCGAGTTGAGCAGGGGGAAATTTTGATTACCGCTCAGGAATCTTTGGACTTTGATCAAAAGCAAAATAAGGCGGTCGCGGTTGGTGGGGTGGTGATGACCCGCGGTGCCAGCCGCCTGTTAAGTGACAAGGTGGAGATGTTTTTGCGCAAACAGACCAGCACGGATGCTGCCAAATCCCCCAATGCAGCCGTCGTAGCCAGCGGCCAGGCGCCTGACAAAACTCCAGACGCGCCAGCCAAGCCGAATTCATCCATGGTGCCAGGGGAAGACAGCGGGTTAGAGAAACTGATTGCTACCGGCAACGTGGCCATCCTGACCGCTACCGATGTAGCCCGTGGCAGTCGCGCCGTTTACGATCCCGTTAAGCAAGTGGCCATTTTGGAAGGAAAAGTCAGCCTGACCCGTGACAAAACCCAACTCAGCGGGGCGCGGGCGGAGGTTGACATGAAAAATGGTATCAGCAAGCTGTTGCCTGGCACGGGGGGGCGGGTTTTTGGCATTTTGGGTGGCGGCACGATAGCACCCACCAAACCCACCAGCAATTCATCGCCAGGCAAACCATGACCCAACCGCTTAACGACACAATCCCCCTCTTCCCTGACGCGCAATCCCCCGCCGCCAGACCAAGCCCGCTGGCCAATCCCAATCTGCATCGCGGGTTGGTGGCGCGCGGGCTGAAAAAATCCTATGGCAAGCGCGAAATTTTGCACGGCATTGATCTTCAGGTTACGCCTGGCGAAATTGTCGGGCTGATGGGTCCCAATGGCGCGGGCAAAACCACCTGTTTTTACATGCTGGTTGGCCTGGTTAAGGCCGATAAGGGCGAAATCCTCCTGAATGGCCAGGATATTCGCAATTGGCCAATTTATCGCCGCGCCCAATTGGGTTTGGGCTATTTGCCCCAGGAGCCATCTATTTTTCGCGGCCTTAGCGTCGCCAACAACCTGCGTGCGGTGTTGGAGGTGGTGGAACCTGACCACGCCGTGCGCGAAGCCGCCCTGTTACAACTACTGGAAGAATTCGGCATTAAGCATTTGATGGATTCGCCATCGGTTGCCCTGTCGGGGGGGGAAAGACGCCGCCTGGAAATTGCCCGCTGCATCGCATGCCGCCCCAGCATTGTTTTGTTGGACGAGCCCTTTGCGGGGATTGACCCGATAGCCCTGGCCGATTTGCGCGGGTTGATTCATCATCTGAAAAACCGTGGCATCGGGGTGATTATCACCGATCACAATGTGCGTGAGGCGTTGGATCTGGTCGATCGTGCCTATATCATCAACGATGGTTTGGTGTTGAAACACGGCACGCCCGCAGAAATTATTGCGGATGAGGCGGTACGCAAAGTTTATTTGGGCGAAACTTTTGCGCTGTAATTTTGGAGAATCCGTTCGCCAACAGCCGTGACTCTAAAGGCTTTAGCTGTTTAGTCCCACGATGAAGAGGTGAGGGTTGGCATGGAAGGGTGAGGGATCGTCTTTCCATGCTTGGCAGATTTTTTCATAGGGGGAGCAGAAGCGCAAGGCTTTGAGTTTCTTGGTAAAATTATAGGCCATCAAAAAATCCTGCAGATGTTGTTTGAGTTCGGCAAGCGTGTCGTAGTGATAAGCCTTGATAGTCGCGTCTTTCAGGGTGCGGTTCATGCGTTCGACCTGGCCGTTGGTCCACGGATGGCGGAATTTTGTCAGGCGATGCTCGATGCCCAATTCGATGCAGGTGGCATCAAAAAGATGGATTTTTCCCTTAGGAAGGCAGCGCGGAATCATCAATTCATAGGTAAATTGCGCGCCATTGTCAGTTAAAACTTTGGTAATTTTGTAAGGCAGGGCGGCGGCTACGCTACGCAAAAAAGCGGCAGCCACCGCCATCGTTGGCGACGTGTGCAGCTCGGCATAGACAAATTTGCTCGCCCGATCGACGGCGACATAGAGGTAGGCTTTGCCCTCACCAGTGCGCACATCGCAGATATCAATATGAACAAAACCAAGGGGATAGTCCTTAAACTTTTTCTTTGGTTGCTCGGTTTTCGCCTCTTGGGGGAGAACCGACAGGCCGTTGCGGCGCAAGCAACGATGCAGGTTGCTGCGGCTCAAGGCCGGAATTTGATCCTTGAGCGCGACATAGCAATCGTCGAGGGGCAGCAAGGTTTTGCGGCGAAAAGCGCAAATGATTTCCTGCTCTTGTTCCGTCAACGCGCTGCGCGGCGTGCGTGGCCCCATCGGTTTGTCTTCAACAAAATCCCGTTGGCGCCACTTCGCAACCGTCTTGGGGTTAACCCCAAGACGGCTCGCTACCGCAACGATACTTTCTTCAGATTGCTGTATGAAAGCTCGCTGGCGGTGCGTCGTCGTAGCCCTTGCGTGTAAAATTTGTCCCATAGTTCCTCCCTTCGCAGTTCGCTGTATAATACACCACTACAATAAGGAACTAAACAGTTAGGAGGAGGGGTTATGCTTGGCAACTAACCTCCCAACCCACCTGATTACGATTGTATGGCAGGCTGGTTTTTTGACCAATTGATGACATGACGTTTTTGTCATAAAACTTGATGAGGTTTTTGTCACAAAACCCACAGCGCAACGGTCTATTTTTTTCTTACAAGCATGGTGATGGTGAAGGATGAGATAATGGGCTTATCACTGTTTTTCTCATATTTTCCATAGATAGAATCGATGCTTAATTGAACCGCCATTTCCGAGGATTCTTTTTCCACAACAAATTCCGTTTGGGCATCATAATTTTTATTTTCAATCTTCATTTTATCAAGCTGTTTGATAATATCGGCAAGATCAAAATTTACGGGGTCTTTGCCGTCAACCAGGCGAACACTATACATATTGGTTGATGGATCCAAGGCGATGGCCAGCTTAAGGCGGTCATTACCAATGATGGTTTCTGTATTCGACGTCGCACTAGGGGAATAGCTGTTTATGACAATATAATCATAATCTAAAATTTCCCTGACCGTTTTTTTTCCGCTGTAATCAAAATTAAAAGTGATTGCACCATCAATTTCATCCGCAAACCGCTCGTAGTGAC